>DVKQ01000027.1 GCA_018715925.1 Candidatus Onthousia faecipullorum | reverse complement strand
GCAATAGGAACCTTAATAATACCTGTATTAGTTCTTTTAGGAGCACCTCTTAAAATATAATCAAAATCATTATCACTAGCTTTATCACTCATAGCATTTACTAAAAGTATTAAAGGGTTATGATGGTCCATTGTACTAGTTAAATCTATATCGGTAATTGGTCTAACTATTTTACCTAAATGAACCATTTGAGCGAAACTTCCTTTAACTATTATATCCATACTTTTATCTATTTTACTCAAACGATAGAGTAAGTCCCTTGAAAAGAAAGTATTATAAACATTGGTTATACTAATATTAAGTCTTTTAGTTTCTTTATTTAAATATGACTTTAAACTATCACAATTCTTAAATTTATCCATTAGAACCATCCCCTTTAGATGGCTAAATTATACCATAAAATATACCAAAAGTCAAAATTGCAATTGTCTTTGCAATTGTCTTTTACCTATTTTTCTATTATAATATAAAATACTTAGAAAGAAGTGGTAATATGTTTTTTATATGTATGTTAATGCCTGCTAGTATTTCTGTTCTTATAGAAAAAAGGATAGATAAAACTAACAAAAGTACAAGTTATTTAATATTAAAGTATTTACTTTATACATTTCTAATTACAACAATTATGAATACTTTCGTATATATCTTTAGTAGTGAGAAAATGTATCATTATGCTGATTATACATTTAGTTATGACTTTTGTTTAAAATATATGTGGCTTAGTCTAATAGTGGCGCTTATCTTACCATATATATTAAAAGTAGTAAGTACTAACATTGATATTAAATTAGAGTTAAAAGAGAAAAAAGATGTAAAGAAAGATAAAGCAGTAAAAAATGTTAAAAAAAGAAAAAATAGTAAGAGTAATTAAATGGATATTATCTTTTCTCTTAATCTTTTTAGCTCTTATTATTATATTTAGTACAAAGTGGTCTTTGATTAATTATCAGTTTAATAATTTTGACCAAATACTATTTACCCTTACTAGTTCAGTAGCATCTGCTAGCAATGATTTAATAGAAGAATTTATTAAAGAAAATGTTTTAATACCTTTTATTATTACTATGATTATTATCAGCATAGTTATTATATTTAAACATATCTTTAAACATTTAGAAGCATATATTACTATTAAAATTAGAAATAAATCTTTTAAACTAAATTTTTATAATGTTATTAAATATTTATTTTTACTTAGTTTAGTAAGTTATTCTACTTACTATGCTATGAGTAATTTGTATATAATTGATTATATTAAATACAATTATATAGAATCTAATTTCTTAGAAGTAAATTATGTAGAACCAGAAGAAGTTAAGTTAGAGTGGCCTGATGAAAAAAGAAATTTAATTTATATTTTTCTAGAATCAATGGAATCTACTTATGCAGACGAGCAAAACGGTGGTGCATATGATATTAATTATATAGAAGAATTAACAGAGCTTGCTAAAGATAATATTAATTTTTCATCTAATAATTTAGTTGGTGGTGCTCATGTAGGTTATAATGCTTCTTGGACAATGGCTGCTATGGTCGCTCATACAGCAGGTATTCCTCTAAAGACTATTTTTAATCAAGATGATGTAAGTACTTATGAAGCAGGTACTACACTTCCTGGAGTATATTCTATAGGTGATATTTTAGATGAGGAAGGATATAGACAATATATAATGGTAGGTTCTGATTTAACCTTTGGAGGAAGAAGAAACTATTTTAAAAATCATGGTAATTATACTGTGTATGATTATTATACTGCCATTGAAGATGGAATAATAGACGAAGATTATTATGTATTCTGGGGTTATGAAGATGATAGATTGTTTGACTATGCTAAAGAAGAGTTAATAGAAATATCTAAAAGTGATGAACCATTTAATTTTACGATGTTAACTGTTGATACTCATTTTCCAGATGGTTATAGAGATACTTCTTGTAAAGATATATATGATGATCCTTATTTAACTGCAATTGATTGTTCTAGTGAAAAATTAGGTGAATTTATTAGTTGGATTAAAAAACAAGATTTCTATGAAAATACTACTGTTATATTAGTTGGAGATCACCTTAGTATGAACACATATTCGTTTGATAATATTAATCCGAATTATACAAGAGGTGTTTATAATGTATTTATAAATTCAGCAGTTGATACTGATTGTAATAAAAATAGAATTTTTACAACATTTGATTATTATCCAACTACTCTAGCAGCTTTAGGAGTTAAAATAGATGGAGAAAGATTAGGATTAGGTACTAATTTGTTTAGTTGTAAAGAAACTTTATCTGAAGAATATGGCAATGATTATATTGATGAAAGATTGAGGGAAAAATCTCTTTATTATGATAAATGTATTGGTAAAGAATGTAATACTAAAAAGGATAAGTAATGTTAATAATTACCTATCCTTTATTTTATTTAGCAAGTAATTCACTAATTAAATTGCTTATCTCAGTTGGATTATCTAAACTCATTCCTTCAATAAGTCTTGCTTCTGCATAAAGTATCTTACTATATTTCTCTAATGTCTCATAATCTTTCTTTTCATATAAAGATTTTAATTTATCTGCAATAGGATGATCTTCATTGATTTCCATCACAGTACTTGCTTTAACTCCTGTATCTGTTGGCATTGCATCCATTACTTTTTGCATTTCTACTGATACTGCACCTTTACTAGTTAAGCATACTGGATGATTTTTAAGTTTATGAGTAAAGGCTACTTCATTGACACCATTATTTAGAGCATCATGCATTTTTGTAAACATATCTTTATATTCTTCATTTGTTTTCTTTAATTCTTCTTTTTCTTCATCACTTTCAAAATCTGCTTCCTCACTTGCAACATTAACAAAGTTCTTTTCTTTATAATTCATCATTACTTTAAAGACAAATTCATCTAAGTAATCAGTTAAATATAAGATATCTATTCCCTTTTCTTTAGCAGCTTCCACCTGTGGTAATAAATCTATTTTATCTATAGTCTCACCACAAGCATAATAAATTATCTTATCATCATCACTCATCTTAGAGACATATTCTGAAAGTGTAACCATTTTCTTTTCTTTAGATGAATAGAAAAGTAATAAATCTTGTAATGTTTCTTTAGCCATTCCATAAGACTCATAGATACCTACTTTAAGTTGCATTCCAAAGTCTTTAAAGAATTTCTCATAATCATCTCTATTATTTTTAAGCATTTTTTCAAGTTCCTTTTTAATCTTAGATTCAAGACTTTTAGCGATAGATTTAATTTGATAATTCTCTTGTAGAGTCTCTCTTGAAATATTTAAAGAAATGTCTTCACTATCAACAATACCTTTAACAAAACTAAAGTAATCAGGTAAAAGGTCAGAACATTTATCCATGATTAGAACACCCTTAGAATAAAGTTCAAGTCCTTTCTCATAGTCTTTAGAGTAATAATTATATGGAGCATGACTTGGAATAAACAAAAGGGTTGTATATGAGCATCTTCCTTCTACTTCACTACGAATTACTTTTAAAGGTGTTTCATAATCATAGAATTTATCTGTATAAAATGAATTATAATCTTCATCTTTTACACTACTCTTCCCTTTCTTCCAAATAGGAACCATACTATTTAATGTTTTATCTTCTACCTTTTTCTCTTCTTTATCATCTTTTTTAGTAGTTGTTTCTACTTCCATTTTGATAGGATAAGAAATATAATCGGAATACTTCTTAACTAATCTTTCTAGAGCATAATCTTCTAAATACTCATCATAATTATTATCTTCATTATTCTCTTTTAAATGAAGGATAATCTTAGTGCCGCATTTTTCATAGTCACACTCTTCAATAGAGTATCCATCAGCACCTCTACTAACCCAACGATAAGCTTTATCATTATCATAAGCTTTACTAATTACTTCTACTTCATCACTTACCATGAAACTAGAATAGAATCCTACACCAAACTGGCCAATAATAGCCATATTTTTATCATCAGACATCTTCTCTTTAAATAACTCTGAACCACTCTTAGCGATAGTACCTAAGTTATTTTCTAACTCTTCTTCACTCATACCAATACCATTATCAACAATAGTCAAGGTACGATTATCTTTATCAGGTATAAGTCTAATCTCTAAATCTTTCTTCTTAACTTTAATATTTTTATTAGTAAGTGATTCATAATAAAGTTTATCAAGAGCATCACTTGCATTAGAGATTAACTCACGTAAAAATATCTCCTTATTAGTATAAATAGAATTAATCATTAAATCTAATAGCTTTTTAGATTCAGCTTTAAATTGTTTTTTCTTCAACATAATCACTCTTCTTTCTTATTTACATAATGTAGAATAACACTAGAGTTAGCAATTGTCAAGAGCGAGTGCTAAAAAAATTAAACTAATTAATAAAGCTACTAGCGTATTTAATTAATTTAATTATAGAAGTACTTAACTCAGTAACATCATTTATTTTTGTTAAAGTTACATTTAAAGCGTTCATAAAAGCCTTTATCCTTCCCTTTTTTATAGATCCTTTATTTATTTCTTCTTTAATTCCTAAAACATTATCCATTATATCTTCTTGTACTTCTCTATCATTAACATCTGTTATATGATTCTTAATTTTATTAATTATATCATTAAGTTCATTATAATTATTTTTAACTAAAGTTATATTAGAAGTATTTTTTGCAATCACTACCTGTTCACTATTTATAATAACATTAGAAGCTTTATCTTTCTCATATTTCATCTCAAAATACTTTTTTTGAAAATTATCATTAATAGCATTAATAAATGGCAATATTATTTTATTATTAAAACCATCTATCTGATCTTGAAACTGTTTAGTAGAAGAATATGAAATACTATATTTTCTATACGATATATTGTTACTAGTAATATATTTTAATATTTGATATATATATGAAATCTCTTTTTCTTCTTCAACATAATTATTAAATATATTACTACCATAACCTGCTACTACTTTATTAACGTCTTCTGCAGCATTAAAATGATCATCTTGATTAACACAAGAATTAATAAAATCACTTATTAGTTTATTATCATCTATATAATGAATTAATCTTTTTAGATTAAGATCAAAAACATCATAATCACTTGTTAACAATCTTTTAGAAATATTAATAAATTCTATATTATTGTTAAATAGTTCTTTTTCGTCAATAACCGTTTCCATAGAAATCTCCAACAACTTATTAATTTTTAATTATTATTTTTATATTACTATAATCATAAGATAATTCTTCTAAAATTTGAACTAATAAGCGCATTAAAGTTTCTGTATCATAATGAGTTTCTATATATAAGCCATCACATATTTCTACAGGTGCATGCATAATATCTTTATTTTTAGATAATCTACTTCTAACTTTTCCCAATAATTTATCGCTTAAAGCTAATAATTTATTTTTCATTTCTTGATCTTTAACTACTTCCTGTAATATAGATTGTATTACTTTTTTCCAAGTAGGAGTAATAATCCTATTATCATCTATTATAACTGCTATAGGCTTTCTTCCTTTAAAGCCAGTAACATTTGTAATAGGATAAGAACTTTCATAAATGGATTCATAAGGATTAATATTTAAATTTTGTTTCTCTATATTTGTAACAATTTCATCAAAAGCTGCATTAATCATAGTAATAATCTGATTCTGCTTCTCTCTTATTTCTTTTATTGTATTCATATCACTTCACCTCGCAAATATAATATAGCACGTGCCGCATGATAAATCAATACTTATTTTAAAAAATAAGAAAATAACTCAAAAAGTTTGTTAATTTACAAAACTAATTATATATGTTATTATGATTTATAATATCAAAGAGGTGGATATATGTTTAAAGAATTATTAACTCAAGTTCAAAATAAGTATAAAGAAAAGTTAGAAGAAAATGAAAAGTATAAAGAATTATTAAATAAAGTGAACATACTTCCTAAATTTTATAATTATTCTCATACTCTAAATAATAAACTAACTATAAGTTATAAACTACTTATGGATATATGTCCTGATTTAAATGAAAATGATGCAATTATTTTAAGAGAAGTTATTCCAATAGATGAACTTATATTATCTTGTATTTATGCAAATGAGTGTAAAACTAACGTTAAATTTTACTTTATAGCAACTACTAAATATCTATGGCTTGTTAATAAAGAAGGCCATCTTAAATATAACTACCAAGACCTTACCATAGAAGTTATAAAAAATAGTATGTTAAGTAAAACTGTATTACTTAGTAATATGTTATTTAATATTAATGGTTCTAATGAAATGCTTTTATCATTTATAAAGCTATTTCAAGATTCTAACTACAGAGAAGATGAAATTAATAAAAAGTTAGAGATTCTATGTAATACTATACCTCGTATTTTTTATCTAAATAGCCTAGCATCTGGTATTAGTATTAGCATAAACAATGAGATTGTTTTTCATACGAAAGTATTTCATTATAAATATAATATTAAGGATATTAAAAATTATGAATTATTACTAGATAATACTGTTGTAGAAGAAAAGAAAAGCAATCATAGAAACAGAATTACTGCAAATAAAAATAGTTGTTATGAAATGATGCTACGTATTACTACTGATAATAATACATTTTTTATTCCTATTTTAGAAAAGAATACTTTTTCAGCTCTATATTCATCTACTAGTAAAGAATTTAGAGAAAGTAGAGAATTTGCATCTAATATAATTAATTTATTAGATGACTTAGATAATAAGTTACTAAATGGAGAGTTATAATTTTTTATTATGAACAAAAGAAATAAAATAAATTTTATTTCGCCCTTGTCGTTACCTCCAAGGATTCCTACTTCATAGATAAGGTAACCCTTATTCTCCATAGGCTTAAATTCCTTAAAGCACCACCGTACTAATTTATTTTTCTATTTAATTGTTATTTTTCTATATAAAACATTATCTATACTAAACTGACTAAATTATAGTGTAACTTTAATCCTACGAATAAGATGTTTAAACTTGCATTTATATCTCTATCATTATATGATCCACAGTTAGGACAATTATATTCTCTTATACTTAAATCTTTTAATTTACTATTCTCATATCCACAATGACTACATATCTGACTACTTGGATAATAAGTATTTATTTTATAATAAATCTTTCCTTCTATTTTATCTTTATTTCTAAATCCTCTTATTTTTACCTTACCTAATTTTGGTAATTTTATAAATCTATTCAATAAATCTACTTCTATATTACTATGTTCTTTACCTTTATAAGTAGATCTTACACAACTAGTTCTATATGACTGTCTACTAAACTTACTCTTAAACCTTGGGTATCCACTTCTTTTAGCAAAGAAATTATTAAAGCCATCTTCTGAATCAAATATAGAACATCTTAAAGGCACTGCTTTCTACTTCTTTAAGATATTCATGATTGTTTTCTAATTCTTTTAAATCTTTACATAAATCGAATGATTTCTGTACTCCATTTTCTTTTTGATAATTTAGATAATAGTTATAAACAAATCTACTACATCCAAAAGTTTTGTTAATCAATATTCTTTGTTCTTCTGTTGGATATAACCTGAATTTATGTGCTTTATATATTTCCATAACGCGAACCTCCTTTAGTAACTTAAGTGTACTATCTAGAAGGTATGTTTGTTAATACATTTATTCGGATTTATTCATTAAAAACGCAATTTCCTTATATATAAATAAAGTATCTAGTAATTCCTCTTACTAGATACTTTATTTAGTACTACCTATTCTATTAAATGGTAAAATGATTAGACTAGTTCTTCCTAATAGCTGTTCTTCTTTCATAAAACCTAATTCTCTACTATCTAGAGAACTCTCTCTATTGTCCCCTAAGACTAAATAAGAGTCTTCTGGTACAGTATCACTACCTAATTCTTCGATATTAAAATCATCAGTCTTACCATGATTAAAGTTTTCTTTTACAGCTTTACCATCTACATATAAAGTATTGTCTTTATATTCTATATGCTCTCCAGGTAATCCAATTACCCTTTTAATTAAATATTCATTGGGCATATCTACTACAACTATGTCAAATCTTTTAGGTTCATTAAAGTAATATGCTGTCTTATTTAAAATCATAATATCTCCTTCTTCTAAAGTTGGATACATAGACTCCCCATTTACTTTAATAGGTGTTATTATAAAAGCTTTTATAAATAAAACAATAACTATAATAATTATATATGGCAATAATGGTTTTATCTTCTCTTTCATTTTAAATCCTTTCTAAACATTACTACTATATTATAAACCTAAAAATTCATTATTAAAAGAAAAAAGAGAACTATTTTTGTCCTCTTTCTTTAATACGATATTGACCTTTACTATTTCTTAAAACATTACCTAATTTAGCACGTCTTACTTTACCATGTCTTAATACGGTAATGCTAGCAATCTTAGGTGAATGAAGTGGAAATGTTCTTTCAACTCCTACACCACTACTCATTTTACGAACAGTAAATGTTTCACTAACACTTCCTCCACGACGAGAAATTACTATTCCTTCAAAAGCTTGGATTCTTTCACGTTTACCTTCGATAATCTTAACGTCAACACGAACAGTATCACCAACTCTAAATTCAGGAATGTTCTTATTAATTTGTTTTTCATTAATTTTGTCAACTACGTTCATATTAGATCCTCCTTTAACTATAACCAATGTTCATAACCATATGTCAGTATGTCAGCGGAACATTTTTTTGACGGTTTTAATTATATCATAGTATTAATCATTTTGTAAAGGATTATTTTCACTAATTACTCTAACAATCGCTTTATTAGTAAAATCTAAGCTGCTAATTACTTCTCTCATAGTAGTAATATTCATATTTTTAATTAATTCCACATAATTAGTAATAACTTTATGATAGTTAATTAAGTCATCTACTACAGTATCTACTAAACTATCTGCATAGTCACTCTTAATTACTTCACTAGATATCCATACTTTTTTCATTCTTTCTAAATCTTCTTCTAGAACATTTAAATTAGTAAGATAATTTTCTAATTCTTTTATATAAACAGGATAATTTAAAACATCTGCTTCAACCATAAATGTAATAATATTATCTATATCTTGAAAGTAATAGCCACTTCTACTAACCAAATGTCTTTTTCTTATCATTTCTCTAAATTCTGAGCTTGCTCCAAAACAAAGGGATATTATCATATTAAAATACAAATCTAAAATAACTTTATTTTTTATTGGAATCTTAGCCTTTTCCATTTTAAAACCAATAGCAATTTTTTCTACTTGAACATTTGACTTTATCTCTTCATACTCTTTAACTACTTTAATTGGTTCTTTATAATTCTTTATTTTTATATTATCATCATTTTCTAAATTAAATCTGGATAGGATATCAGTAGTAATTTTTACAACTTCATCAGGAAGCACCGCTCCTCCTACTACTAAGAACATATTACTAGGACGATAAAAAGTATTATAACAGTCATATAAATCATTTTTTTTAATTTCTTTTATACTTTCTACCGTACCTAAAATTGGTGTATTATAAGGAGAGACTTTATAAAGATTTTTACTTATTGTTTTATAAACTAAATAGTCAGGATTATCATCATTCATTGCCGCTTCTTCCGTTATTATACCTTGTTCTTTCTTAACATTTTCATCTGTAAAGTAAGGACTATTAACAAAAGTTAATAAATATTCTAAGTTTTCTTTCATCTTTTTATTACCAGTTACGACATAACAAGTATTTTTATAACTAGTAAAAGCATTAACATAACTACCCGTTTTAGCATAAAAATCAAATGGTTTCTCACCCTCTTTACTTTCAAACATCTTATGTTCTAAAAAATGAGCGATACCACTAGGAAACTTCATCATTTTACTTTTTCCAATAGGAACAAACTCATTAATATATGCTCCATAATAAGTACCATAACTAAAATAATAATTTTTCTTTTTACTAATTTTATCATTAGGAATAATAATAATTTCTAAACCATTATCTAAGACTTCTCTATATATAGACTTATCTACATTTTTTATTTCAATTTTCTCCATTATCATCACTTCCTTCTAGAATATAAATAGTATTAATTTTGATTTTTTTAGCAACAGCAATTATTTCGTCTTTTGTCACTTTTAACATCTTCTTACGTTTAGTTTCAATATCATCTACCCCAAGTAGTTCTATCATATAGTAACTCTCTATTATTTGAAAAGGACTTTCTATAATATCATCAATTGCACTAGTATAATATTCTTTCGCTTTTTCTACTCTGTCATCATCTATTTTACCTGTTTCTAAATCTTTTAGAATTTTTTTAATAATATTAACAGCATCAACTGACTTTTCTTTTGCAATACCTCCTCTAATAATAATTAAATTATCTAATTTATTAGGAGTACTAGAGATGTAATAAGCAAGAGAATTTTTTTCTCTAACTTCACTAAATAGTAAAGATTCTGAACCTCCACCTAATATGGCATTATATAAAGAAAGTGGATAATTTCTCTCATAATCTGTTAAGTTATTAAGAGATAAAGTTATTATTAAGTTATCTTGTTCTCCTGTTATCTTTTCTTTAACTGTCTTTATTCTAGATGAATGCACTTGTTCTACTAATGCTTTAATAGGCTGTTTTTTAAAAGTAATAATCTTGAACTTATCTCTTATAATATTCGTAATATAATCTACATCAACATCTCCCAAAACAAAGATATCAACATAATTATGTTTAACTACTTCTTCATAATAAGAATATAAATTTTCTTTAGTAATTTTCTCTAAATCTTCTAAATAACCAATACCTCTATAACTTATAACACTTTTATTATCTGTCGCTTCTAATCCTTTAATTAAAGCATAAGTCATTTTATTTTCTTTTAAACTATTAAGATCTGCTTTATACTCTTCATAAACAGTATTAAAATCTTCTTCATCAAAAGCTTTATTATTTACTTTAGGATTAAAAATAAGAGAATCTAATAAGTCTAAACTCTTCTCAAAGTTACCTTTCTCTGTATATTTATCATTTAATACTTTAAGACTAATACCTGTATCTAAATAATTACCTATTCTCCTATTAGTACTTGATATATTAACAGCATATAAGTCTTGTTCTGCTTTAGTAAGTTCTACTTTAGTTTTATAGTCATTACTACCAAGCATCATCATACGACTTAAGAAATTACGTTTAGTAATATTTTCTTTTATAGCTTTCTCTCTAAAAAATATCTTAACAGTAATAGTCTTATAAAGATTAGTTTTTATTATATGCAGGTTATATGCACCTATTTCTTTCTTTACATAATCCATACTATATTATCCTTTCTATAAAAGCACTGAATCTAATGCTAAGGTGATCATTTGATTTAGTGATTGCTCTCTTTCTTCACTAGTTAAACTTTTTTCATCGTAAATGGAATCAACAACAGTCATTAGACATGCTGCTTCCTTTCCTAGTCTATTAGCTATATAAAATAGTCCAAAAGCTTCCATTTCAACAGCAAGATAATTATCTTCTGGATAGTTAGCTTTAAACTTTTCCATTGAACTACTATATAAATCAAATACATCACTAGTAATAGTTTTTCCAATTTTTAGAGGAATATTCGCACTCTTAGCGACTGTTTTAATATTTTCATTTAAAGATGGGCTTGATTTAATATAATTAATATCATTGCCATCAAATAATTGATCAAAATAACTTTTACAGTATGCTCCCTCTGATAAAACAACATCTAATACTTTAATATCTTTATTAAATGAACCACTTGTACCTATTCTAATTATTTTTTTTACATCATAGAATTTATATAATTCATAAGAGTATATTCCAATACTAGGAACACCCATACCTGAGGCAAAAACGGTTACTCTTTTTCCTTTATAATAACCAGTATAGCCAAACATATTTCTAACTTTATTAACTAATTTATAATCTGTTAAAAAGTTTTCGGCGATATACTTTGCTCTTAATGGATCTCCTGGCATAAGTACTACCTCGGCAATATCTTCTTTTTTACTTTCTATATGTGCTGTCATAAAAACCTCCTTAAAAAAAGATTATAAAAATGTTAACATTTTATAATCTTATTATTAACACTTCCTATTAAAATTATAACTTAATTAATTTAAAAAAGGAAGTTAAAAAGTTCTAATATGTTAAATATATTTGTAAAATATTATTTATTTGGATTAATTAATATCTTAACTGCTCCATCTTTACCGCTAGTTAATCTAAGATAAGCTTTCTCTACTTCATCATAACTTACAATATCATCAACAAAAGGCATAACATCTATTTGTTTAGTAGCAATTAAATCAAGACAAGTTGCAAATTCTTCCTTAGTATAAGCAATAGCACCCTTAACAGTTAATTCACTCATAACAGCAATTACTGTTGGAATACTAATAGGGCCAGTTGCAACACCTACTAAAACAACAACTCCACCAGGTCTAACTGTAACTAAAGATGAAGTAACAGCACTAGTATTACCACAACACTCTATTACAATATCAAAACCTCCATTAGTATCAGTCATAACTTCATTTATCATATTTTCATCAGTAGCATCATAATACTTATCAGCAACACCTAAGCTAATTGATTTCTCTCCTCTTTTAGGATTAGCTTCACTAACTGCAACAAAACTAGCTCCTTCTTTTTTAGCAAACATGGCACTAAGTAAACCAATAATTCCTCCGCCAATTACTAATACTTTAGATCCTACTTTAACATCTGCAAGATGTATTCCATGAAGAGCAACGGCTGTAGGTTCAACCATAGCAGCCTCATCATCACTAACATTATCGGGTACTTTTAAAACCATATCACTTCTTACTTTAATCATCTCTGTCAAAGCCCCAGGATTATCTAAGGAAAGTCCTACTGCCTTTGTCCAAGTACTCTTACAGTACTGTGGATTACCACTTAAACAAGCAGAACAATTACCGCATGGAGAAATAGGTAAAGCAGTAACTCTATCTCCTATTTTTAAATCACTTCTATTACCAGGATCAATTACTTCTCCACAAAATTCATGTCCCATAATTAAACCACTAGGTTCACCCATCTCAAAATAATGTAAATCAGAACCACATATACCAGCTTTTAATACTTTAATAATAACGTTCTCATTATCAATAGAAGGTTCTTCTATTTCTTTTAATTCAAATTCTCTTTTTCCTTTTAATGCAACTGCACGCATCTTATCACCTCTAGTTTTAGTTTAACATAAATTAAAAAGAAAAAGTGTAAAGTTTACTTATCTTTACACTTTATATGTTTAAGTAATGCTCTACATCCTTTATCTACATCATCATAAGTAATAGTAAAATTATGAGTATACCAAGGATCATCTATTTCTTTACTTTTATTTGTAAAATCCAATAATTTATATATCTTCTTATCAGTACCAAATATCTTCTTCATCGATATAATATTATAATTATCCATTCCTATAAAGTAATCATACTTTTCATAATCGTTTTTCTCTAACTGAGTTGCAATATGTTTACTATATGGAATATTATGTTTATCTAACATTTTCTTAGTACCAGGATGTATATCACTACCAACATCTGCAATAACCCCACGTGACTCTATCAAAAAGTCTTTTTCTAATCCTTCTTTTCTAACTAAATCTTTAAATATAAACTCAGCCATAGTACTTCTACAAATATTACCTAAACAAACAAAACAGATTCTTATCATGACTACACCTCTTTATTCATTATTAAATTTTAATAACTCTCTAATATCATCAACAGATAAGTTTTGAAAGCTTTTATACTCATCTCCATCATTTTCTATTAACTTATCGCTAAGTATCTTCTTCTTTGCCTGTAAATCGAGTATCTTTTCTTCAATAGTTCCCTTAGTAATTAGTTTAATAACTTCAACTGTATTCTTTTGACCAATACGATGAGCCCTATCAGTCGCTTGATTCTCTGCTTGAGGATTCCACCATAAATCCAAATGTATTACAATATCGGCACTAGTAAGGTTAAGTCCTGTACCACCACTTTTTAACATAATTAAAAAGATATTTGTATCATCACTATTAAACTTATCTACTAACTCTTGACGTTTCTTACTACTAACAGAGCCATCTATAACGTAACTTGTTATACCTTCTTTAGTAAGATTATCTCTAACTATATTTAAAGCTGTTCTAAAACTAGTAAATAAAAGTATTTTATGGCCATTAGACACTGCTTCTTTAACTACATCTGTTAAATGTTCTATCTTAGAAGATGTTTTATTAAAGTTATCAAAGATAATCTTAGGATCTATACATACTTGTCTAAGTCTAGTTAATAATGTAAGTATCTGCATTTTATTCTTAGTAAAACCTGCGCTCACTAACTCTTCCATTTCTTCTTTAGTCTCTTTAACTAATGCTGCATATATCTTCTTTTCTTCATCACTTAAATCTATATAGATATTATTTTCTAACTTATCAGGTAAATCTTTTAATACTTCATTTTTCTTACGTCTTAAAATAAATGGTTTAACCTGGCTTCTAAGTTTACTTAATGTTAGATTAGTATCATCATCAAATTCTTCTCCTATTTTATATTTTTCACTAAATTTAGATTTATTAGCAAGAAAACCTGGCATTATATAGTCAAAGATACTCCATAGTTCTAGGATAGAGTTTTCAATAGGTGTACCTGTTAAAGCTAATTTTACTTCACTATTAATACTTTTAACCGCTTTAGTTAACATTGCAGTAGGATTCTTAATATTTTGAGCTTCATCTATAATCATAACTTTAAAATTCATTTCTTTATAGATATCTAAGTCTTCTCTTAATAATCCATAACTAGTAATATAAACATTTCCTTCATACCATCCTAATTTCTTATGTCTTTCTTTCTTTAATCCTACAAAGATACTTCTTTTAATATCATCACTAAACTTATGAAATTCATTATCCCAGTTATAAACTAAGGCAGTAGGAGTTACTATCAATATTTTAGCATTACTATCTTCTTCTAATACTCTTTTAATAAAGATAATAGTCTGTAAACTCTTACCTAACCCCATCTCATCAGCAAGTATTCCTCCTAAGTCACATTTATATAGATTATAAAGCCATTTAACTCCATCTTTTTGATAAGGTCTAAGTAATTTATCTTCTGCTTTAGTAAAGTTAATATCCATATCTTTATATTCTTTAAAATTCTTAACAAATGAATCAAATAAATTATTAGTCTTAATAAATCTATTCTTACTTCTTAAACTATCTAAATATAAGGATCTAAACTTAGGTATTTCTCCTTTCTCTTCATCTAAATCTAAGTCTTCTTTTAATTCTTCTAACTCTTTAATAGATGGATCCATTAAATCCAGAATATCTCCACTTTTAAGTCTATAATACTTCTTTTTATTTTTTAAATTTAAGAAAATGTCATCTAACTCACTAGGATTAACATTATCAAGTTTAAATTCATAATTTAAGATATTATCTTGCCCTATACTAAAACTAGTACTTCCTTTTACTTTCTTAATTAAACTTGTATTCTTTAACTTTTCACTAGTAAACACCTCATAAGTATCAGTTAACTCATCTATACCATCTTCTAAAAAGTAACCTACTTCATCTATATCATAAAGTCTTAATTCACTATCAAAACCATATTTAGTAAGTTCTAAGAAGACACTTCTTTCAAACTCTTTATCTCTAACAACATTACTATTATCTTTATCTAAGTAATTAACCTCTACGTCACCATAAGTAAAGATGATTTTACACTCTATATAAAGTTCTAAGATATCAAAATACAGTTTAACAGAAGGAGTCTTTACTATAACTAAATCATCTACAGATTTATCAAGTTCTACTTTATCTTTTATACTAGGAATTACATAATCTTTAAAATCTTTAAAGTTTTTATCAGAAAAAATTAATCTATCTACTTCTTCTTCCATAATATTACTAGCAAGTATAGTTTCTTTTTCATTTAACCTATAAATACCATTTTTATCTATTAAGTAACTATAATCATTAGTTAGTTTTTTTAATTTAGTTAAATCATAGTCTATCTTTAAGGTATGATTATCTTCTTCTTTAATAATTTTAAAAGTAAAAGGTAAATGATTAACAACAGGTAATTCTTTATTAATACCAAATCCTTCTACATAAATACTATCAACTATAGAGAATAAATCATCTAAACTTGTTTTAGTAGGTATTAAATAAGAGTCATATCTATAAAGTCTAGAGTATGCAAGTTCTATAAAGTTTATAAGTCTTTTACTTTCACTATTAAAATAGTATTCTTTATTATTATAAACAAATTCTTTACCGAACTTAACTTCTCCTCCATTACGATATTTATCTATAAATGTATTAACTTTAGTACCTAGCATATAAAGTTTATTAGTACCCACTTTAAATCTTAACTCAAAAGATTCACTATCATAGTAACTATAATAATTATAGTAACTTTCAAATTTTAAATATGGTACAACCCTCGCTTCTTTTTTAACAATATTTTTATCAATAGATGATTTTTTTAATTCATTTAGTAAAACAGATGCAAGCATACTATTATGTTCTTCTTCATCGAATAAAAAATATTCCCCTTGAAATTTAGTAAGCACTGCAGCGACATGTTTACAAGATGAAGTTAATTCAAATTGGGGACAAGTACATGAAAGTTCTGATATTTCTTGTTCACTATCTACTTCTACTGTAACTATATATGATCTTAATGTATGTTCAGATGATACAATAAATCGATGCATAGTATAACCTAGCTCTTGATAACTACCAACATATCTTACTTTTCTATTATCATAATTTATTCCTTTATCTAAATCACTTTGTTTAACATATCTTAATAATTCATCAGTCATAGAAACACCGCCTTTTACATCATGTATTACTATAACACAAGAAAAGAAAAAAAGCTATTAATAAAGCTTAGATTCCATCATAATTTTATATATAGATTTAAGTTTCTCTTTCTTATCATGATTCATTTCTATAAAGTTAATATGTAACTGATAACCGCTATCAAAGCTAAAAAGGAGTTCTACTTTACCAGGCTTAAAATTAATAGCACTACTAGATATTGATGTATAAGGAAAGATATGTATTTTTTTATAATAGACAGCAAGGGTATCTCTATCAAATAAAATCATTTTTTTATCTGTAAAAACAGCATAATCCTTACTATTTTTATAACTACCTAAAATAGTCTCTTTACTACTAACATATTCCCTAGCATAATCCGGTAATTTATCAGTCGCAATCTCTTCTTTAAAATCAAAATATTTAGATAATTCTTTAAATTTAATATAAGCCATATTAACACCTCTATTTTATTTTCATTACTTAAAATTTATCATTAGTAATAATATTCGTCAAGTATCTAGGCATTATTTTACAATAGAAAAATAGCATCTAATAACTTAATTAGACACTATTTAAAAAGTATTAATACAAATATTACTGCTGTTAAAATAAGAGTAATAATAGAAAAAATAAATTCTGTTATTATTTCTATTTTACTTTTATTTACTTCTTCATTCATAGTATGCTCCCCTTTCTTAAACATAAGAAATTAAGTCGCCCTATGATTAGTTATTAAATGCTATATGTATATAGTATCATGTAATAGTCTTAGGTGCAATAGTAAAAATATCTTTTTTGAAAAAAAAGAAAAGAGTCAAACGACTCTTTATTGTGTTATTGTAATATTATTACGGAAAGTTGTATTTCCTGCTGCATCAACTAAGCATACACTAACACCACTATAATTTCCTGGTACAGGATATGTATCTTTATATGAACCAATTACAGGAATTTTATTAGCATTAGCAACAGGATCTGCCATTAACTCCTCACAAGTTTGATAATTTGTACCAAAACTATAGTATAAAGTAAAGGCACCACTATTATCACTCATATCATAAGGTATAGAACCTTTATATTCTTTATCACTCTCTAAATCACCAATAGAAGGAGCTTCCTTATCAATATTGTTAATTACAACTTCTACTGTATTTTGATTACCTGCTCTATCTTCGATAGTTACAGTTTGAGTATTATTTTCAGGATATGATTTTTTAAACACAAGACCATAACCTTCTTCTGGATTCCAAGTGCCAGCATTTAAAATTCTAACTTCTTCTGAAGCAGTTAACGTTGCAATAACACTATGGTTTGTAGGATCAACTGTATTATAAGTTATGGTAGCAGTTGGAGCAGTTTTATCAATTATTACTTTACCATTAGCATCACTATTTGATAAATCATTTAATGGATTACCAGCTTTATCATAGATATTAGATATAGTAAATTCTATTTCTCCTTCTTCCATATCTTCAGTAACTTTATAAACTACTGCGTACTTATAACCACTATTAACAGTTTCAGTTTCATTTACTTTGTATTCTTTACCATTAACAGTAAATATTGGATTTTCTCTTAACTCCTCATCAACTGTTAAGTAAATTCCAAAACTATCTCCTATTTTTGCAAATTGATTGTTGTCATTAGATGAATTTACTCTTAATTCTACTTTAGTAGCAGGAATAGTATCAACTGTAAATTCTACAATAGTATTAGTACCTGCATTATCTCTAACTTTAACTTTGTATTCTCCATCTTTATTAAAGTCATATTCACTAATATTTACTTCTTTTCCATTAACCCAAGCAGTATATTCATTATCTTCAATAACACTTAAGTTAACTTCATTATAGAATTTGTAATCATTCTTTTCTCCAGTAAAATTTTCACCATTAATTGAAATAACTGGAGCAGTTCTATCGATTTGGAAATTGATAGTTTTTGGATTTCCTGCTATATCTGTTGCAGTTAATGTATAATTACCATCATCACAAATATATGTATCTGATTCATAATCTGCATCATTTAATTTTACACTTTTCATATGGTCATCACTAACTGTTGCAGTAACACAATAATTATGAATACCTGGAGTTATTTCATCTTCATTACTATTTTTATGTAATACTATAGTTGGCTCTGTCTTATCAATTTGATACCATCCTTTACGAGTATAAGTAGTATTACCAGCCTTATCTACTGCTTTCACATTAAGAACATAACGTCCTTCTGTATTAATAGTAATTTTAACTGTATAAGTACCATCTCCATTATCAATGATATCTTTAGAATCAACTTTAACTGCTTTATCAGAATCTAATATATTATGCATATTTTTATCATTACTAGATTGATTCCAAGCATAATATACACTATCTAAATTAGCATCTGTTACTGTAACGTCAAATGTTTGCTCAGTAAACCAATATTTTTCTCCTGTTGTTCCACCAATTGAAACTATTGGATTAGTATTATCAACTATTATATTACCATTTTGAGCACCTATTTTTGTATCATTAGCAGTTAATGTTTTTCCTATATTACCTGATGCATCAGCATATCCATAAATTTCAAAACTTAATTTTCCATCTGTATCGTTAACTTTGTATACTTTTGAATAAATATAATATTTTTCACCATCATCAGTTTCTTTTTCTACAGGAGCACCATATTGAAAAACATCTTTACCATTAACTTTTACATACGGACTAACAGCTAATTTTTCATTAAAGTGAACATTTATATAAACCTTATCACCATTAGTAACATACCAGGCATTATTATGTTGTTCACCACCATAAATACCTAAAGATCTATAAACTGGAGCTGTTCTATC
>DVKQ01000026.1 GCA_018715925.1 Candidatus Onthousia faecipullorum | reverse complement strand
CATCATAGAAATCTAATATACTATGATTGTCGCAAACATTATCAAATTTAATATCTGTTTGTTTTGTTATAGTACATTTTTCAAAGTAATCAGCTTGTTCTAAATAATCAATACTATAATTCAGGTATTTTAAAAAAGAAAACCAATCTAAATATTTTTTACGTCAAATAGACTTATTTTTCTTTAATCATTTTGCCATTTGTAATAAAATAGATAGTGTTAGAAAAGAGGATTTATATGAACGAAGTAATTATTGAAGAAATTAGTAAAGATTTAGATATTAGTAAAAAACAAGTTATGACTGTTTTAAAATTATTAGAAGAAGGGAATACTATTCCTTTTATTGCAAGATATCGTAAAGAAGCGACAGGGGCTTTAAATGAAGAAGTTATTAAGTCTATAGATGATGTATATCAGTATCAAGTTAATTTACTTAAGAGAAAAGAAGATGTTATTAGATTAATTGATGAAAAAGGACTACTTACAGATGAGTTAAAAACATCTATCATGAAATGTACTAAGCTTGTAGAAGTAGATGATTTATATCGTCCTTATAAAGAGAAGAAAAAGACTAAGGCAACTGATGCTATTAATAATGGATTAGAGCCTCTTGCTAAAATTATTATGTCATGTCCAGTTAAGGGAGATATTAAACTAATAGCAGAGAGATATCTTACTGATAAAGTTAAGACTGTTGAAGATGCTATTATGGGAGCAAAGTACATAATTGCCGAATGGATTAGTGATAATGCTTACCACCGTAAATGGATTAGAAGTTATATCTTTAAAGAAGGGGTTATTGTTAGTAAATTAAAGAAAAATGCAGAAGATTCTGATAAGACTTATAGTAACTATTATGACTATAGTGAGATGGTAAAACATATTAAGCCACATAGAATACTTGCTATTAACCGTGGGGAAAAAGAAGGAGTGCTTTCTGTTAAATTAGATTATGATGTAGAGAAAATAGTTAAGTATTTAGAGACTAAAGTTATTAAAAATAAAGAGTCTTTTGTATATGATATTATAATGGATTCTATTAATGATAGTCTTAAACGTTTAATACTTCCTAGTGTAGATAGAGAAGTTAGATCTGAACTTAAAGAAAAGGGAGAGGATAGAGCGATAGATAACTTTTCTGTTAATGTAGAGAAACTATTACTTACACCCCCTTTAAAAAATAAAACTGTGCTAGGTTATGATCCTGCATTTAGAACTGGATGTAAACTTGCTGTTTTAGATAAAACTGGTAAAGTGTTAGATATATCAGTAATTTATCCTACTGAACCTCATAATGATATAGAGGGATCTAAGAAAAAAATACTTGAGCTTATTGATAAATACAATATAGACGTTATCGCTATTGGTAATGGTACTGCTTCCCGTGAAAGTGAAGCTTTTGTCGCTGATACTATTAAATCTGCTAATAGGGATGTATCCTATATCATTGTAAGTGAAGCAGGAGCATCTGTTTATTCTGCTAGTAAACTTGCAATAGAAGAGTTTCCAGATTTAACTGTTGAAAAAAGAAGTGCAGTTAGTATAGGTAGAAGAGTACAAGATGCTTTATCTGAACTAGTTAAAATAGATCCTAAAAGTATTGGAGTTGGTCTTTATCAACATGATGTACCTGTTAAGAAGTTAGATGAATCATTAAACTTCGTTGTTAGTAAAGCCGTTAATGGAGTTGGAGTTAATATTAATACCGCTAGTCCCTCTCTTCTAAAATACGTCTCAGGACTTAATAAAAAAGTAATAGATAGTATTATCTCTTTTAGAGAGAGTCATGGTAAATTTAAAAATAGAAGAGAACTTTTAGATGTTAAAGGAATGAGTGATAAAATATATGAACAGTCTGTAGGATTTCTTAGAATATTAGATGGTGATAATCCACTAGATAAGACATCTATTCATCCTGAGAGTTATGATAAGACTAGAAGACTTTTAAATTATTTAGGATTTACTGAAAAAGAAATAGGTAGTAAGGAACTTATTAATAAACTTAATAGTTTAGATATAGATAATCTTAAAGATTTAGATATTGATGAATATACTCTTAAAGATATTATAGAGTCTTTAGAAAAACCAATGCGTGATTTGCGTGATAATTATCCACAACCTATTCTTAGAAGTGATATACTTCATTTAGAAGACTTAAAAATAGGTGATAAACTACAAGGAACTGTACGTAATGTAGTCGATTTTGGTCTATTTATAGATATAGGTTTAAAAAATGATGGACTTGCTCATATCTCTAAATTGACTCAAGAGTATATAAAGAATCCTAGTGATTTATTTAGTGTTGGAGATATAGTTGATTGTTATGTAGATGGTATTGATTTGGATAAAAAGAAAGTTAGTCTTACATTATTAAAATAATAGTATTTTATTACTATTTTTTTTATGATATAATTCTTATTAAGATAGGTGATATACAATGGTAAGAAAGATTGGTAATTTTTTTAAGAAAAGTGATAATGATTGGTTAAAAGTAACAGTTAGTTTAGTACTATCAGTAGTTATGGTATTATTTGTTTCTAAAACACTAGTAACATCTTATGCTATTCCTGATAGTTTACCTGATACTTTAACAACAGGTATGGGTGATATTTTAACTGATAGAGTTGTATTATTTGAAGAGGGGTTATCTGATGATGAAATAATTGATTTAGTACCTTATTATGCTTATGATGGTAGTACTAGATACACTGTATATTGTCTTGATAAAGAAAAAGAATGGGCACCTAATCATACAATTACAAAAGATGCTACTGCTTTAGATGCTGGATATGTTTATATTATTCAAAATGGTTATCCTGCTAAGAGTTTAACAGGTAATGATGCATATGATGATTATTTAACACAAATAGCAGTATGGTGGTATCAAGATTTAGCAGAGGGTACTAGTAACTTAACTAGTAATCAGAAAAATGTAATACAAAGTAGTACTTATTATCAACATATTGAAGCTTTAATAGAGGGAGCGGTTAATGCTACTGAAAATCCTGTTGTAATTAATCCATCCTTTAGTATTAATAGTGGTGATTTTCATTTAAGTAGTGATCATACATATTTAATTACTGATACAATTAATGTAACTTCTAATGTATCATTTGATAGTTATCAGGTTAGTGTTAATAATAGTGCAGTACAAGTTCTTGATAGTAATAATAGTCCTGTTACAGGAACAATTAATAGTGGCAGTGGTTTTAAATTAAGAGTTAATCTTGCTGATTTATCTAGTCCTATTAACGTTAATGTTAGTGTAACTGTTAATTATACAGAGTATGAAGCTTATAGTTATACACCAGATGATGAACTTATGCAAAATGCTTTACCTGCTGCCTTAGTTCCAGTTGCTAAACAGAAAACTGTATCTACTAATGTATCTATGCCTACAGGTAGTTTAACTATAAGAAAAGTAGATAGTACTAATAACAGTGCTTTAGCAGGTGCTAATATAGAGGTTAGACGAGTTATTAATAATGAAGTTGTCGCTAATTTTACAACAACTACTAGTAATTATACAGTTTCCGATTTATTACCTGGAGAGTATAAAATAACAGAGTTATCTGCACCAGCTGGTTATTATGCTAGTTCTTCTAATAGTAGTAGTGTAGTTATTAGTACAGATAACTTACATCCTAGTGAGACTATTTCTAATACTCCATATGATGTTAAAATTAGAAAGGTAGATAGTACTACAGGGGAGGCTGTAGCAGGTGCTGTTTTAAGAGTTTTAAATAGTTCTAATAGTGAAGTATATAGGTTTACATCTACTACTTCTTATGTTAGTATTCCTAATTTAACTGAAGGTACTTATACAGTAGAAGAAGTATCCGCTCCTCCTGGTTATGTTTTAAGTACAGAAACAGAGAGATTTACTATAAATAGGGATAATCCTAATGTAACAGTAGATTTTGAAAATGAACCTAATGAAATAATTATAGAAAAAAGAGATGCTAGTAGTAATGCTTTTGTAAGTGGGGCAACTTTAAGATTAATAAGAGCCTCTGATAATGCAGTTATTGATGAGTGGACTACAGGTAGTAGTGGACATGTTATTAGAGGGCTTGCTCCTGGTAATTATAAAGTAATAGAGACTAAAGCTCCAAGTGGATATACTTTAAGTAATAGTGAAGTTGATGTTACTGTTACTAATAGTCAAAGTGAACCTTTAACAGTTACATTTTACAATACTAAAAATGAGATTAGTATTGTTAAAGTAGATAGTGAAACTGGTAAAATAGTTAGTGGAGCGACTTTAAAAGTTACTAATAGTTCTGGTGATGAGGTAGATACTTTTATAACAGAAGATACTCCTCATGTATTATCTCAGTTAAGTCCAGGTACTTATTATGTAGAAGAGACTAATAATCCAGAGGGATATGTTTTAGATAGTAATCGTGTTAGTTTTGTAGTTAATGAAGATACTAGTAATTTACAAGTAGAGTTTAAAAATAAGAGAAATGAAGTAAGGCTTGGTAAAGTAGATGAAGATGGTAATTATATTGCAGGTGCTACTCTTAGATTAAGTAATAGTGACGGAGAAGAAATAGAAACATTTACTAGTGGAAGTATTCCTCATGTAAGAAGAGGACTTGCTAGTGGTACTTATACTTTAGAAGAGGTAGAAGCTCCTAATGGATATATACGTAATACTAAACCTGTTCCTTTTACAATTAGAGATACTGATGATGTAGTTACTTATACTATATCTAATAAAAAGACTAAAGTAACTATTTCTAAAGTAGATAGTGAAAGTGGAGAGTTTGTTAGTGGAGTTACTTTAGGTATTTATGATAGTAAAGATTCAGATGAGCCTGTTAAATCATTTACAACAACAGATACTCCTACAGTTATATCTGATTTAAATGAAGGAACATACTATGTTAGAGAGATTAGAGCGGCTAGTGGATATGTATTAGATAAGACATTTCATGAGTTTACTTTAGATAATGATACTCCTGAAGTTAATATTACTATTAAAAATGAGCCTATTACTTTAAACTTAGGTAAAATAGATGCTAATACAGGTGAATATATAGCAGGAGCTACTATGCAGTTAAATCGTGAAGATGGTAATATGGAACCTAAAACGTTTATTAGTACAAATGAGCCTTATGTAGTTACAAAGATTCCTGCTGGTATTTATTCACTTAGTGAGATAGAAGCACCAGAAGGGTATATTAGTAGTAATTCTAAAGTAGTATTTGAAGTACTAGAAACTGGTGAAGTTCAAACTATTAATATTAGTAATGATGTTATTACTATTACAGTTGATGTTAGAAAGATAGAAATTGATAGTAAGGGTGTTAGTGGATATAAGTTTAACCTTATAGATAGTGAAGATAATATTATAGAAGAAGTTACTACAACAGAAGATATTTATGTTAGTCAAGAGTTAGAACTTGGTGATTATAGGTTAGTGGAAACTGCTGTTCCAGATGGAGTTGTTCTTAATAGTAATGCTTATTACTTTAGTGTAACTGATTCTAATACTGTAAGTGTTGTTAATTTTGTTAATGATTTTACTAAAGTAATGATAAGTAAAAAGGATATGGCAAATAGTGAAGAAGTGGAAGGAGCTCATTTAGTAGTTAGAAATAGTGATGGGGAAATTGTTGAAGAGTGGACTTCTACTGATACTCCTCATTATATAGAGAAACTTCCTAGTGGACATTATTCTTTAACAGAAACTATTGCACCAGATGGTTATGTTTTAAATACATCTACTGTTGAATTTGATATATTACCTAATGGAGAGATTCAAAGTACAGTTATGTTTAATTCTAAACCAATAGATGTTCCTAATACTTCTAGTAATGCTACATATATATATTTAATAGGAGGAATACTTGTTGTAATAGGTGGTAGTGTAATGTATATTTCTCGTAGGAATAAGTCTTTTAAAAAGTCAAGATAATTCATATAATATAGTAGGTTCGGGTGTCAAATTTGACAAATATATAATAATTTGCTATAATTTTATTGTTCTTATTTGAAGGAGGAACTATGAAAAAAGTAAGTAAGCTGAGTCTTACATTAGCATCTCTTGGTGTTTTTATGATAGGCTTAGCTGGTGTATTACAGTATAAAGCTTTTGAAATAGAGGGAAATACTGTAGCTTATGAAACTGTGACAATGAATGATTTAAGTACTGGTAGAGTAGAAGAAGTTAAGAATCAAAATAAGAATGAAACTTCTATAGATACAGTAGATGAATCTAATGATAATATAGTAGAAGATGCTACTACTGAAGAAGTAGTTATTGAAGATGAACTTGAGGATGTTAAGACTTATGAAGAAGTAAGTACTGTTCCAGTTGATCCTATTGTTTATGATGGATTAACTATGGGACAGTTAGCTGATAAGTTAAATCGTTCGTTAAAATCTACTATTTCTGGTAAGGGCTATCTAATAGCTAGTTATTCTTTACAACTTGGTATAGATCCTTATATGGCAACTGCTATTATTCTTCATGAAACAGGATGTAATGGTACTTGTAGTAGATTAGTTCGTGAGTGTAATAATGTTGGTGGTCAAAAAGGTGGACCTAGTTGTGGAGGAGGATCTTATAAAGCATATACAACTTTAGATGAAGGAATTATGGGTTATTTAGATAACTTATATCGTAATTATTATTCTTATGGTTTAACTACACCAGAGACTATTGGTCCAAAGTATGCTGCTAGTACTACTTGGGCTAGTCAAGTTAATAATTATATAGCTTTAATAAAAAGCAGATAAAAGATAACTTTTATTTGCTTTTTTTCTATTTACATATAATTAGTTATACAATATGAGGTAGTATTATAGTTATAAATGGGGAAATTTCTATTATTAAAGATAGAGAATATATAAAGGATATAAAAGATAATACTAAGTATTTAAAAAATATAGATGTATAGACTGGAGATGATAATAAATTTATTTCTTATCTAGAAGTAAATTAATGACTTTATTAGATGAATTAGATAATAAAGATAAAGAAAATAAAATAGAAAATAGAAGACTAGCATGAATATATGTTAGGAATAGAATTGGTATTTTTGAAAGTAAAAAATAATTTTATTTAGACTTTGATAATGAATAGATAAATTTATTATGTAAAATAATGGTTAAGTAGTATTAATCATTACTTTTTTATTTGCTAAAATGGATTCTATGTGTTATATTTGTAATAGATACTTAGGAGAATAGATGCAAGAACTGTTATAAAAGTATAAAAATTAATTAATTGGTAAATAATAGAAGTAGAGGTGTGTTATATGATAAAAAATAAGAAAAATATATTAATATTAGGATTAGTATTGTTATTAATAATAGCGATTATAGGAGTAAGTTATGCTGCTTATACCTATACAGGATTAGGACAAAGAGTCAATACAATAACTACAGGATCTATTACAATGACATATACTGAGACAGAAAATGTAATTAATTTAGAAGGTGCACTACCTACAACAGATAAAACAGGTAAGACATTAAGTGATTATTTTGAGTTTACTGTTAGTAGTTCTATCTCTGGTGATGTTAATATTAATTATGAGATAAGTGCTAAAAAGGAAAGTGGTACTTTAGATAATCAATATATAAAGTTATATTTAACAAGAGTAACAGCATCTGGAGAAGAAGAGTTAATGACGCCAGAAACATATAATGAAGAAGTAAGTAGTAACTCATATACAGGAAGACCTGCAAATGAAATGAGTTTATATACAAGTAGTATGAATAGTAGTGAGAGTAATACATATAGATTAAGGATGTATGTAGATGAAAGTTATAATCCACAGGGAGATGGAGGAGGAAAGACTTTC
>DVKQ01000025.1 GCA_018715925.1 Candidatus Onthousia faecipullorum | reverse complement strand
ATATAATCTGGTAAAGACCAATTAACATACTTACCTTGTTTTTCATCATAGACTTGTTTAGGAATTTGATATATCTTATAGTCATGTAAAATATAATCATAGAAGGTCTCATAGATATTAAATTTTGATGTAGTAATCGTTCTATAAAGTGTACTTTCAACAGAATCATAATTACAAGCCATTACTAAAATATCTTTTAAAAATCTATCTCTTCCTATAAAGTTTTCTGTTTCTTTTTTTATGCCTGTAGCATAAGACAAATCAACATATTCATTTATGTCATCCCAAATAGTATATTTACTTTTATAAACATTGATTAAATATTTTACTAAAGCTAAACGCATTTTTTGTTCTTTGGGATTAACATCATATTCTCTTGTACATAAAACATGTTCCCAATCTATTAAATTTTGTAATATCTCCTCTTTAGTAAAGTATCTTAATTCATCTTCATCTGGATCAGTATAACTCATGAAAAATGGAAGAACAAAGCCACCTGCGTGAGCAACTCTTGCATAACCATCGACATCAAAAAGTGTTCCTTCAGGGGTAATATAAGTTCCATCATTCCACCACTTTTTATCATTTTTATCTCTTTTTCCAAATCTTTCAACATAGTTATCATAATAATAAGTCATAGATATTCCTCCAATTAATAAATTAGTTTTATAATATCACATTTTTATATGTTTCACACTAATTTATTTGCTATTTCCCTATCTTTACATTATAATAAATGAAGAAGAAAGGACGTGAAACTATGTTTAGTAAAGAACCTTTGGGTATAAATGATGCTGATTTTATTTATTATGAACTAGATACAGATCAAAAAGTACTTGAAGAGATGATTGAAACATATAATTTTTTTACTATAGATTTTCATGATCACTTAAAACAAAATTATCCTAACTATTATACCGAAAATATCAAAATTAAATTTATAAACTGGGGCCATATGGAAATTGTCTACGTATTAGATAATGGAAAGGAAAAATATACTTTATTGATGGGACAACCTAAATTAGAATATGGAAAGATAAAAAACGAATATGAGAATTTAAAAATACTTAGTCAAAATAATAATAATAATA
This sequence comes from Candidatus Onthousia faecipullorum, assembly GCA_018715925.1. Taxonomy (GTDB): domain Bacteria; phylum Bacillota_I; class Bacilli_A; order RF39; family UBA660; genus Onthousia; species Onthousia faecipullorum. Next base: position 9,718 of record DVKQ01000025.1, on the reverse strand, counting down.
ATATAGTTAAACCATTACTTTACTATGCTAATCCTAATTATCATCGCGAAATATATATGACTCCTTACTATTATCAAGCTAGATGTATAAGTTATTTAGATGAAAAGTTAGGTATTTATGTACCTGAACCTGTTTATCACTTTGAAGAGTTTAAGGAAGATGATAAAGATGTTATTGAAGAAGTAATTACGGCTAAAATAATATCTTTATATAATTTAACTACTCATATTGGTCTTGATAAGTTTAGAGTTAGTAGTGGTGACTTTATTTTAAGAAAAGGATTTGAAGATACTATAAATAATGTTAACAGTGTATTTAATGATATGAAAGTAATTGCTGCAAGAAAACTAGTTAATATGTCTTTAGATGATTATATAGATTTAATTTATGAAAGACTTGAGAAGTTTGATAGTAAAAATATTGATAAAGGTATAGAATTAGGCTTTAGTAAAGTCAAAAAAAGAACTTAGTAATTATCTAAGTTCTATTTATTTTGTAGTTTACCTTTCATTCCTTTTAGTCCATTATGAGCAAATCCTTGTAAGATATTAGTATTAAAAGAATGAGTTTTACTTTCACGTTTTTTATAATCTTTAATAGCAATACTTATCATATCATCTAATAGTTCAGTATAATCTTTTCCTTTAGGATCCCATAGATAGAATGCTAGTGAACCTGGAATTGAATTAATCTCATTAACATATACTTTTTTAGCTTTACTATCGATTAACATATCAATACGAGCATCTCCACTACTTCCTAAAGCTCTAAATACTTTAATAGCAAGTTCTTCTACTTCTTTACTCATTTTATCTGTAAGGTCTGCTGGTATTTTTCTATCTGCTGAAGCCATTCCTTTAGAACCTTTTAGAGGTGTCATTTTAGCTCCTAACTTACCTTTAACTTTACCACTACCTACATATTTTTCATCATATGTTAAGAAAGCACTCTTAGATAATACTTCTTCAATAACACTTGTATCTTGTGATTCATAATTACCTAAAACAGAAATATTTACTTCCATTAAGTTTTTAATTACTTCTTCTACTACTATCTTACTATCATAGTTAATAGCTTCTTCAATGGCTTTAACTAACTCATCTTTATTGTTTGCAACACCTATTCCTACACTACTACCAGTTGTTGCGGGTTTAACAATAACTGGGTATTTTATTTTCTCTATCTTTTTAATTACTTCATCAGGTTCATTTTTATAATCTGTATCATAGAACCAAGTATAGGTTGGTACTGGAATATCATTAGCTTTAAAGATATCTCTCATATAAGCTTTATCTTGTGATACTACTGCTGCATATACATTAGGACCAACATATGGAATACCTACTGTTTGGAAATATCCTTGTAATACGCCATCTTCTACATTAGTACCATGGGTAATTGGGAATATTACATCTAAGTCTGTAACAATTTTCTTAAATAATCCTTTACTTTGTAGTACAAAGGCTCCATCTTTTTTATATAATACGACATTACTTGCATATTTTTTAATTAAATCTAAATCCCCGTATACTTCAACATCCATTAACATATTACCAGTATACCACTCACCATCTTTAGTTATATAGATTGGTATAATATCATACTTTTCTTGATCCATTTTATTCATCGCTTGTACAGCAGATATTATACTAACTTCATGTTCAACGGACTCTCCTCCAAAAACAACACCTAATTTAATTTTCATTTTATCGTCCTCCTACTTTTCATTATATGTATCAGGTAAATCATTTTCAAATAAGGCATAGATATCCTTCTTAGTCTTTATACCTCTTATAAAATTATATGCTTCTTTAACATCATTGTAAACAATTAAATTATCCATATTATATTTAGCTTCCTTTAATCCCTCTTTAATTGGTAAAGTTCTCTTTTCACCAATTAGAACTACATAGTCTGCTTTAGAAATAGTAGCGATTTGTTTTCCTAACTCTTTATTAAGTTCTTCTTCTTTATCGCCTAACTCTATCATACCTGGTGTTACTACTACTTTTAGTCCTGGCATCATAGATAATACTTCTAAAGCACTCTTAGCACCTACTGGATTAGAGTTATAAGCATCATCTATTTGATAGAAGTACCCCATTTTCTTAAGTTCTAGTCTATGTTCTACTTGTTTAACATTTCTAACGGCTTGTTGTAATTTAGTAATTGATATACCAAATTCACGTCCTAAAGCAAGTCCTGCTAGAATATTATATACATTATGTTTTCCTAATAGTTTAGTTTCAAACTCGTATTTCTTCTTATCTCCTTTAAAGGTTACATCAAAGGTAGTTCCAACACTAGAACATTTTATATTGCTAGCATGAACATCTACATCTTTTTCATCTATTCCTATCCAAAGTATTTTACACTTATTTTTTAAATCATAACTTACTTGTTTAGGATCATCTCTATTAAGTACTCCTACTCCATCAAGTGGTAATGATTCGATAAGTTCAAACTTAGTCTTTTGGATATTTTCTTCACTACCAAAACTTTCTAAGTGAGCAGTTCCAATTCTTGTTAAGATACCATATTTAGGATGAACTAAATTACATAAATCTTTAATCTCTCCTCTAACATAGGCACCCATTTCGGCGATAAATACTTCTGTAAATTTATCTAAGTGATTATTAATAGTAATGATTAATCCATAAGGAGTATTTAAGTTACGTGGTGTTGGAAGAGTTGCATATTTAATATTTAATATATCTGCTAAGATATTTTTACTACTTGTCTTACCATAACTACCTGTTACACCTATAACTTTTAAGTTAGACATACTCTTTAACTTTTTAATAGCCATACTCTTGAAATGATGATAAACATATTTTTCTAAAGTATATTTGTTAATAAAATTAGCAAGTAGGATTATAAAAGTATTTAGATAAGCGAAAAGTATAAAGATAAAGATTAAGAAATGACTAATTAATAGATTATCTCTATATATAATAATAAATACTATTGGTATTAAATGTAATATTGTTGTAGTTGCAATTAATCTTTTTACTCTTGCAGTTATTACTAAAGGTTTCTTTACTTGTTCAGTTTTTAAGTCTTGTCTAAATTTAATAGCATAAACTACATATAGAATAATTGCTATAATATTTAAGATTAAACTTAGTGTATTATCTTTAACTAAGAAGACATTTGCAACTGCTACTATAAGTACTGCTATTAGTTCTATAGAAAAGAAATTAGAACTATTATTAACAACCCATTTAACATAACGATTATTTTCGTTATATAAGTTTTGTTGTAACATATGTAAACTTTTTTTAGCTTTTATAATAATTGCTATCATAGCAACTAGAATTAAAAGTATTTCAATCATTTTATCCCTCCATAAAATTATTTATAATATTTATCACTTGATTTATGTTTTCTAAATAAGCATAATGTGTTCCAGGTAGAACAATTAAGGCACCATCTTGAAGTAAATTCTCCAAAAGTTTCGCTTCTTCAAGGGGGGCAGCTTCATCCATTTCACCCCATATTAATAGTGTTGGGGCTGTTATTTTTTTAGCATAATCAGATAAATCTTCATTGACTGTTTTAACTAAGATTTCTCTCATTCTTGGGCTTGCATTCTTATAGTCATCAGAGCCTATATAGTTTTTAGCAATTTCAGCAATTTTACCCATACCTGGTAATGTTTTCGCTTTTTTTAACATTTTCTCTTTAAGAGTTAGTCCTTTTTTAGTTCTAACACAAGGAGCACCGAATAAGACTACTCTATCTACTTCATATTTTGAAGAATAAACAATTGCAACTCTACCTCCAAAAGAGTGTCCTATTAATGTAGGTTTCTTAATCTTTAATTTTTTAACTAACTCATGAACAAGCTCAGCATAATCAGATACTGTCCAAACTTCTTCTGGTTCAGCACTCTTTCCGTATCCTGGAAAATCTAATATTGTAATATGATATTTACAAGATAGCGGATTACCAAGTGGTTCCATCATTTCAATATTTTGTCCCCAACCATGTAAAAGAATAATATCTTTACCTTTAGCATTACCATATTGTATGTAATTTACTTTATCTAGGTTAATCTTTTTCATACTTCCTCCTATTAGAAGTATATCATAAAAAGAAAAAAGAGTCTTTAATTTTAACTCTTTTTTATAATCTTTTATTGCTAGTTTTAGGAAATTCTAAGTTTAAACCTTCTAATTCACTTTTTCTAACAATATAATCTGTATTATCTAATAAAATAAGTGAATAATAGTCTTTATTATCTTTTATATCCAGTTTATACAATTCTTTTAATGATATGCTTGCTTTATAAAAAGGCTCTCCATATTTTTTTGCATTTTCTTTTGTTAATTCAATATATCCATCTTTCATTAGTGTTTTAGCAAAGTTTTCGTCAGTTATAAAATATCCTGGATCTGGTGCTACTTTTAAATTAGTATTTTCTTCTTCTGTATAATATCTTCCTTCATTACAACGCATAGTTGAAAAGAACTGGCGATAAGTTGAGTCTATCAAATATGTTTTATCTATTACTCTATCATTATCTTGATAAGGAAAAGTAACTGTTCCAAATACATGATTAAATGGATAATTAAAACAGGCAGTTGCACTATTTTTAGTAACTTCAAATCCTAAATTTTCTAGAGGCATAATTGTTAGTGCTTGACCAAGTTCACATAAACCATTTAATGAATTTGTTTTTACATCAATTCCTAAACTATCAAAAGACTTTCTAGCATTTTCAACACTATAATCTAATAGTATTTTTATTTCTTCATCTGTTAATCCTTCTTTAAATCCATTATTTTTTATTTCATTATAGTGATTTAAAGCTATTTGTAGTTTTTTATCATCTATCTTTTTTCTTTCTGGTTCTTGATAGATTATATAACTTTCATTTTCACCAATCAAATATAAATTGTATGCTTCATCTAACTTTATATTTAATTTTTCACTTAATTTATAATACCTAGTCCATAATGCTGATAATAGTTGATGTTTTCTTTCGTTAGGTAAATTTTCATTATAAATGCTAATAATTGTATTTAATATTTCTTTTAATGTTTTCATATATTCTCCTTAAAACAAGCTTAACTGATTAGAGTCTGGTAATTCGCTAACTATACCCATTTCTACCATTTTATCAGTTAGTGTCTTTGATACTTTACCACGTTTTTGTAAGTCTTCTTTACTTAAGAATGGTTGTTTATCACGTTCTTCTACAATTGTTTTGGCAACGGTAACACCTAGTCCATCAATAGTTTTAAATGGTGGAATAAGGGTATTTTCATGTTCTTCATCAACAACAAATCTTGTCGCATCACTTTTCTCTAAAGAAATGGGTGCGAATTTAATACCACGTGCCGTCGCTTCTAGAGCAACATGAAGGGAATCAATTATGTTAGACTCTTTATTAGTAACTTCAAATCCTTTAGCCAGTAAGTCTTCATATCTTGTTTTAATGGCATTATAACCTTTTATCATGGTCTCAATATCATAATCATCTACTCTAATTGAGAAGAAGGCTGCATAGTAGAATAGTGGTTTATAAACTTTAAACCAAGCGATTCTAATGGCACTCATAACATAGGCACAAGCATGGGCTTTTGGGAACATGTATTTTATTTTATGACATGACTCTATATACCATTCTGGAACATTCGCTGCTTTCATTTCTTCGACCATACCTTTCCATGTTTCAGGGTCTTTAGTCGCTTTACCTTTTCTAACATGCTCCATTATTTTAAAGGCTCTAATAGGTTTCATACCCCAGTTCATTAAGTTAACCATGATATCATCACGACAGCCTATAACGTCTTTAAAAGGAACAATATTATTTCTAATTAATTCACTAGCATTACCTGCCCAAACATCAGTACCGTGTGATAGTCCTGATATTTTAACAAGCTCTGCAAAAGTACTTGGTTTTGTCTCTACTAACATTTGAATAACAAAACGGGTTCCAAGTTCAGGAAGTCCTAATGTTCCTGTAGGACAAAGTATCTCATCTTCTGTTACTCCTAGAGCTTTAGGGGTTGTTAGAATTGAAAAGATATTTTTATCATCCATTGGTAGAGTTGTAATATCAATACCAGATAAATCTTGCAACATTCTAAGGACTGTAGGATCATCGTGGCCTAGTATATCTAGTTTTAAAACATCTTGGTCAATAGCATGGTAATCAAAGTGAGTTGTTCGCCAAAGTGATGTATTATCATCGGCAGGATACTGGAACGGTGTAAAATCAAAGACGTCCATATAACCTGGTATAACAACGATACCTCCAGGATGTTGTCCTGTTGTTCTTTTAACACCGGTACATCCTTTAGCAAGTCGTTCTATTTCTGTACTTCTTTTGCCAACGATTCCATGTTCTTCAAAGTATCCTCTAACATAACCGTAAGCTGTTTTTTCTGCAACGGTACCGATTGTTCCTGCTCTATAAACATTATCAACTCCGAATAGTACTTTTGTATATTCATGAGCTTTCCATTGATATTCTCCTGAGAAGTTAAGGTCAATATCGGGAACTTTATCGGCATTGAAACCTAAGAAGGTTGCAAATGGCATATCTTGTCCTTCTTTACCTAGAGGCTCACCACATTTAGGGCAAGTCTTATCTTTTAAGTCATAACCTGATGGATAATCTTTTCCATAAGGGATTCCCTCTTCATTAATAAATTCTGAGTACTTACAGTCTTTATTACGACATAGATAGTGGGCTGGTAATGGATTAACTTCAGTTATACCCATCATCGTAGCGACAAATGATGAACCAACAGAACCACGAGATCCAACGATATAACCATCATCATTAGAATGCTTAACTAACTTTTGAGCGATTAAGTAAATAACATCGAAACCTCCACCTATTACACCACCTAAGTTCTTTTTAAGAGTTTTTTCTAAATCTTCATCTGTTATATCAGGATCTGTTATTTTAAGATTTTCTTTTATTACTTTCTTTACTTCATCAAAACCTTTTAAAAGAGTACTATGTAAATTAGCGAATAATTTCTTCTTAAATTCATCTTCACTTAAATTAGGTTCTTCTCTTTTTAATTTAGCATTGATTGCTTCATAGACACCATCACCATATAACTCTTTACTAATTCTCTCTTCAATATTATAAGGTAGTGGGTCCCCATACATATCACTTGCTTTAGTAAAGACTAACTCTGTAACTGTTTCTACACTTTTATCAATTTTAGGAGAGAAAGGTATTCCTCCTGTTTCAATGATAACTTCTATAATCTCAGCCATATCAGCGATTTTTTTAGGATTATCTATAACTATTAGTTTTCTTGTTTCTTCATCTAGAAATGAGAAGTCTTCTAACATTTCAGTTGTCGTTCTAAAGTGATTTGATGGAATATTTTTAATACCCCCTCTTGCTAGGGGATGACGTCCTCCTCCTGGCACTTTTTGATTAACAATGATTTCTCTATATATTTTATCTTCTCTTGTCAAGTGATGAACATCTCCTGTTGCCACAATTAACTTACCGGCATCAATAGTTGTATTAATGATTTTATTGATATTACTAATTACTTCTCCCTCATTGGCAAAGTCACCTGTTTCTACTAAGTGAGAATAACATTCAGGTGGTTGTACTTCTACATAGTCATAGAATCTAATGATATTAGATAGTTCTTCTTCACTCTTACTTGATGCTTGTTTAAAGACTTCACTTTCATAACAACCACTACCAATTAAAAGTCCTTCTCTATATTCATTAATAACACTTCTTGGTATTTTTGGAGTCTTATATAGATAAGTTGTATTTGCAAAAGAAACTATCTTAAAAAGATTCTTCAGTCCTTTCTTATTTAAAGCAAGGATATTGATATGATTAGTATTACCATATTTATACATCTCTTTAGAATCTACTATATTTGAAAGTTGTTCCATTGTCTCTATATTTCTACTATCTAGTTTCTCTAACATTTTATATAGTACTAATGCAGTACCTTCAGCATCGTAATCTCCTCTATGATGGCTCTCTTCATCCCATGGAACATTATATCTTTTAACTAGAGCGGATAGACCATGACGAGCATAGTTATTATCTAAGGTCCTTGATAATTCTAAGGTATCGATAACAGGATTCTTAAACTCACCTAAATTATATTTTTTATAAGCCATCTCTAAGAAAGAAACATCAAACTTAGCATTATGAGCGACCATTGGTAAGTCAGAAAACCACTCTATGAATCTTTTAACAGCATTTTCCTCATTATCTTTATCTTCTAACATTAAATCTGTTATATTAGTTATCTCGGTTATCTTAGCAGGTAAAGGTCTTCCTGGATTAATTAGTTCATCATAACGTTCTAATATCTCTCCACCTTTCATCTTAACGGCACCAATTTCAATAATAGAGTCGGCACCACCGGCATTAAAACCAGTTGTTTCAAAGTCAAAAACAACATAAGTTTGGTCTAGTAATTTACCATCATTAGGTCTAATAACGATATCTACATTATCATCTACCATAACAAGTTCTGTTCCATATAAAGCTTTAAACTGGTCTTTTTCCTCTTTACCTTTATTATAATCTCTTACTAAATTATAAACATGCGGGAAGGCTTGAACACCATTATGGTCTGTTATAGCGATAGCCTTATGTCCCCACTTCATCGCTTGTTTTACTAATTTTACTTCATCTGCTACTCCATCCATCTGACTCATCATCGTATGAGCATGTAGTTCCACTCTTTTTTCTTCTGCCTCATCAGTAATTTCTTCCTCAACATGATCTACAGGCATAATATCTCTAGCATTAAGTACTAACTCATCCTTAGAAAAATTATCTATTTTAGTATATCCTCTAATCTTAAGCCATGTTCCTACTTTTAAAGCTTTACAAAGTCTTCCATACTCTTCATCTTCATTACAAAATACTTTACAAGCGATACTATCTGTTTCATCTGTTATTTTTAAGGTAATAATTTTAAAATTACTCTTATTAGACTCAAAATAATCTGTACCAAAGATATATCCTTCTACTGTAACATCATTATCTTCTCCTAATAATAAACTCATCTTAATAGGTTCACTATCTATAGTCTTACCTAGTATACACCCTTCATCAGTACTTTTTCTTCTTCTAGGAGTTCCACTATTATTATAATGTTTAGGTTCTTCTTTAATAACATCTCTCTTAATAGGTTCAGGAATAGTAACATTAGATAATTCATTACTTATCTCTTCTTCTATTAAGTTATCTTCTCTTAATATAACAGGTATATAGTCATGAAAACCTATATTATGATAGAAATTATTAATATCATTACTTATTTCTTTTAGTCTATCTTCTTCTTTTTTATTATAAGCGATAAGTCTTAGAGTATCATCTTCATAAACTAAAGAATCTTTATAAACATCTGTTAGTTTTATTTTATCTTTAGATTTTAAGATATCTAAAAAGTAAGGATAATAATCTAATAGCATATTATTATCAGGGTTTCTAACTGTAAAGTTATAAGTTAAATCATCTGAAAATAAAGACTTATTCTCTACTAGATTAGATAATATGTCTTTAGGTATATATTTATCTATAGTTATTTTAACTAAAAAACTTTTATTATTTTTATTAATTAATATTTTATCTAAAGTAGAACTTTTAAAAAAATCAAAGTACTCTTCGTTTAAGTTAAGCTTTTTCAAAAATAAATTTAATTTACTATCCATACCGCACCACTATCCTATATTATTTCTAATTCTTTAATTTTTA
>DVKQ01000024.1 GCA_018715925.1 Candidatus Onthousia faecipullorum | reverse complement strand
TACATATTTGACTACTCGGATAATAAGTATTTATCTTATAATAATACTTTCCTTTTATCTTACTTTTCCATTCTATTAGAGAACATAATTTACTTAAACTTGCATCTGATAGACTTTTGTTAAATGCTTTTACTTTTTCTTTAAACATATCTTTAACTAATAGACTCTCTGTTACTATAATATCGTGTTCATTCACTATCTCATTCGCTATTTCATTTAAATAATGTTTTCTATAATTCTTTATCTTAGAATGTATTCTTGCTATTTTTTCCTTTGTCTTTAAATAATTCTTACTACCTTTAACTTGTCTTGATAATTTCCTTTGTAATCTCTTTAAGCTCTTTTCATATTTCATTAATATTTTTTCATTACCATATTTAATTCCATCACTTGTTATTACTAAATCTTTTATTCCTAAATCTATTCCTACTATAGTTGTAGGGGTTACTTTATCTATTAAGATATCTTCTTCTACTAATACACTAACATAATACTTATTTGTTGTTTCTCTTGAAATTGTTGCATTTACTATTTTTCCTTTTATTCTTTCTTTATCTCTATAACCTCTTATTTTAACTTTACCTAGTTTAGGTAATTTTATATTTCTAGTTAGTAAATCCACTTCTATATTACTATACTCTTTATCTTTATAAGTACTTCTTATACAACTAGTTCTATAAGACTGCCTTGCAAACTTACTCCTAAAATTTGGATATCCACTTCTTTTAGCAAAGAAGTTATTGTAAGCATCTTCCAAATCAAATATAGAGCATCTTAAAGCACAGGAATCTACTTCTTTAAGATATTCGCGACCCTTTTCTAATTCTTTTAAATCCTTACATAAATCAAATGATTTCTGTATTCCATTTTCTTTTTGATAATTTAAATAATAATTATAGACAAAACGACTACATCCAAAAGTCTTATGTATTAATAACTTTTGTTCTTCTGTTGGATATAGTCTAAATTTATATGCTCTATATATTTTCATATGGCGAACCTCCCTTTAGTAACTTAAGTGTACTGTATAGAAGATATGTTTGTCAATACATTTTTTCGATTTTCAAGTATAACTTTCCTATTATATAAAAAACGAAAAAAGACTATTTAAAAATAATCTTTTTTACATCTATTATTTTTTAATATTAAAGATACTAACAAAAAATTTATTTCTATTTATATAAAATATCTATATCAACAAAACCATTAATACCATCAATAACCCCATCTTGACATAACTGCCACATCATATAATCTTTATCATAATCAGTTTCATCTGTATAATGAGCAAGCCATACTTTATTAGTATTATATTTCCAAATAGCATTTAAATAATTCTTACTACCATAAAGCATAGTATCATAACCAGCATCTTCTAAAGTAGAAAAATAAGATTCAGCTACTTCATTTAACTGATATAAACTAAGATTCATACTATTAAATAATGTAAATGACTCAAAGTCAAAGGCAATAGGTAAAGTAATATCATAATCTTTTATCTGTTTAATTATCCATTCTGCTTGTTTTCTAGCTTCCTTCTTACTATCAGCATATGAATAAAAATAAATACCTACTTTTAAATCATTATCTAAAGCTTTTCTAATATTTCTTTTAAAGTAAGGATCAAGGACATATTCTCCACCCACACCATTTTGTGAGCCAACTCTAATAATAACAAATTCAGCCCCTGCTTTTTTAACTTTAGAAAAATCTATTGCCCCTTGCCACTTAGAAACATCAATACCAACTAAAGTATCATCACTTTTATGTTCCTCTAATATAGCATTAAAATTAGTATAAGTAACTTCACTATTACTTCCACCACTGGTTATACTCCTAGGTTCATAAACATATAAAGTAAAGTCAACACTCTCTTTATTTCCACTACTATCTTCTGCTTCATAAACTAAAGAATAGTTCCCTGCTGTATTTAAATCATAATCACCTTTTATTTTACAACTAGGATTACTATCATAATTATCAGCACAGAGTATCTCATCTTCTAAATTAACATCATCACCAACTCTAACACTATAACTATTAGATAACCATATTAAAGGCTCTTCTAAATCTTTAACTTCAACTTCAAAAGTACCCTTTCTTTTTCTATTATCACCATTTAAATAAATAAACTCTACTTCTACTTTACCCAACTCAGTAGTTTCAATTTTATTATTATCTACTACTTTACCATCTATATCTTTAATAAAATCTTTAACTTTTACATTACTATATACATTAACAGTTAAATCATCTTTTAAAGTAAAGCCACTATTATCAACAACAATTCTTACATTAAAATAAATTATTAAAGAAATAATTAAAATAGCAACAATAACAATAGAAGATATTATAACAACTTTCTTTTTCACAGGAATCATCACCTCTTACTATTTATCTTTAGAAAAAAACTTTTCTTTACCATTTACCTTTTTAACTGCCTCTTCCAATAAATCATCTAAATTATTAAATGGCTTTTCATTATAGTCAAATTCATATAACCAGTCTAAATATTTAATCTTAACCGCATCATCTGGTCTTCCATAAATTATCTTTTTTTGAATGTAACCAATATCCAAATTCTACATTAGTAGTAAATGCAGGCATATCAGGTAAACTTCTAGGTATCCAAAACACTATAATAGAAGCCTTAGTTAATCCTTCTCTTTCCCACATCGCTTGATCAACATAATCCTCTTTAGGCTTCCAAGACGAATACTCTGGAACATAAACAACACCATCAAAACCCAATTCTTCTAACTTTTTACAAGCATCAACTCTCCAAGATTTAGCATTTTCTCCTCTTGGTGTAGGACCTGCTAAAAATATAGACTTATCACTATCAACAATTTTCTCATCAGAATAATTAATTCTTACAAATATCACCTCATTAACTTTTTCTCACCTTTATTATATCATCTTTTTCTAACTCTCCAATAAGTAAAGATGAATTTACATTATGTTTCATAAAGTTACTAACAACTTCACTCTCACTATAATTAGCATAACAATACTTACAAAAATGTTTACAAGAATTATAATACCCAATATCAACCATTTCTACACAATTACATAGCCCACCTTTTCTAACCTTACTTTTCTTAAATTTATCCTTACCAGTAAGTCTTTTAGCAAGTTCTACTCCTAAACAATCACCTTTAATAAAACCATACTCTACTAAATTTATCTTTTCAAAACAAGTTTGTACTGTCATATTATATTTACTTGTAATAGAACTAAAAGATGTTCCTATTACTTTGAAGTCATCACTAGTAAAAGGTTTAACTCTTAAAACATTCATATTCTTCCTTACATTTTTATAATCATCTATAAAAGATACTATAATATGTTTAACATATCCATTAAGTAAACTACAAAGTCTATCAAATGCTTTAATATGATAATCTAAATTATACTTATCACTTAAAAATATAGGATCATATCTAACATAAATATTATCAGAACCAATAATTTTAGATATTTCTATAACACTTTCAATTATCTTATCTTTATTAAATACATTAGGTTCAATATCTCTTTTATAAGGAGTAATCGTAACATTAAATAATATAGGCTTATTTATCTCTTTTAAGTAAGGAACAATAGGTATAGGATTCTTAGTACAAAAATAAATTAAATCTACGTCATTAAAAAATATTCTACTCACTTGCTTCTTATAAAAAGGATTCCTAACATCTACAAATCCTTCTTTTAATCTATTCATAAACCAAGGAGTATAGAATGCTACTATATCACATCTACCACTTACAAAAAGAATCATAAATACCACTACCTTAACACATCTAATATTACGAAAATTCGTAACTAATTTATTACATTTTTCTTGCTATACAGAAATTAATTTGATACTATATTTATAAGGAACATTTAATAGTTGGGTGAGGCCTCAGAAAGGAGGCTAATATATGAACAAGAAAGATTGTTTAATTTCTTCTTTAGTAATTATATTATTTCTTCAAAACCTTATATTGTTATTTATAACACTTGTTTTAATATAGAAGAATCCACCTAACTCAGCAACGATTTAGGTGGTTCTCGACGCAATTATATTATTCGAGGCCACTCAACATGCTATTATTAAGTGTTCCTCTTTTTATATTGTATGAAAATTTTTCTTACATATACATCATATCATAATTATTACATTTATGCAAATGTTTTTAAGCAATTTCGCAGTCATATAATTCTCTATATTTATTACATCTTTTATATAATTCCTTATGAGTACCAATATCAACAATATTTCCATCATCTACAACTACTATTCTATCACATTTATTAACAGTAGATAATCTATGAGCAATAATTAGTATTGTTTTATCTTTATCTAATCCATATATAGCTTTCTGAACTTTATCTTGAGTAACATTATCTAAAGCGCTTGTCGCTTCATCAAAAAGAATAATATTACTTTTCTTTAAAAGAGTTCTAGCAATAGCAAGTCTTTGTTTTTCACCACCACTTAACATCACTCCCCCTTCACCAACAAAAGTATTAAATTTATCATCAAGATCCATAATTACATCATAAATATCAGCCTTTTTACAAGCATCTTTAACTTCATCATTGGAAGCATCTAAATTACCTATTTTTAAATTATCTAATACTGAGAAATTAAATATATAAGGACTTTGAGAAATTAAAGATATATTTTTTCTTAATGACTTATTAGAAATATTATTAATATCTTCTCCATCAATTAATATCTTTCCCTCATTTAATGAATATAACTTAGTTAGTAATTTAAATATAGTACTTTTCCCACTACCAGAACTACCAACAAAACCTATTCTTTCCCCTTTATTAATAGTAAAACTTATATTATTTAAAACATTATCTTTATCATAAGCAAAAGAGACATCTTTAAATTCTATTTTTCCATTTAATTTATCTATTCTTTTACCTTTATCACTTTCTTTATCAAAAGTATCTCCTATAACTTCAAATACTCTTGTAGCACTTAAATTAAAATTCTTAACATACATATTAAAACTATTATAAAAATTTAATAAACTATCTATTCTAGACTTATATGTATATAAAATAACAAAGTTAGCAATAGTAAGACTATTTAAATAAACAAGTAAACTACCTAATGCAAAAAATATAACATCAAATAAATCACTTACACTTCCTGAAATAAATTGAAAGTTAGATGTAACTTTAACAATGCCTATTCTTTCATCATTAATATCTTGTAGTTGTTTTCTTGTTTTCTTTAATATACCAGACTGAGCATTTAATAGTTTAATATCTTGTAGTCCTCTAACTATCTCTGATATAAGACCAGTTTTCTTCTCGCTAATTAATCGCATTTTTTTAGTTCTCTCATAATAAATATTTGTTCTCTTAGTCTCTATTATAACTATAATTATAAAAGAGATCACAAAATATAAAAACATATATTTATTTATAACAAACACTGCTAGAAAAACACCTATATTAGAAATAATATTTATAGTAACAGAACATAACTGCGAAAAAGTATTAATTATCTCTTCTGTATCATTATTAATTCTATCAACAAACATTCCCGTAGTATTATCTTCTAACTCTGATGTTTTTATTTTTAAAGTCTCTTCAAACATTTTAATTTGTGCATTTGTAGTAGCTTTTATAGAATATAATTCAAAAATTTTTCTAAAGAAATATGCTACTATATTTCGAAATATCTCTATAAAGAATATGATAATTGCCACTAACATCAAGTCTTTTAATAGTCCATCTGTAAGTTTTAAAAGTAACTGTGCAGAAAACAAAGGTAAAATAAAACCTATCCCTGCAAGTACTAATGATAAAATAGCAAGTATTACAAAATATAGTTTCTGCTCCTTAACAAAATACCAACTCATCTTTAAATTTGTCTTCAACTCCCTAAAATTATTTTTAATCTTTTTCATAAAACTCCCCCTTCAAAAAGATTTACAACTTAAGAATAACATTACAGTTGACTGGAGAGTCAATAGTTTTTTCACATAAGAAAAGAAGCAGATAAATTCTACTTCCATTAATTATTTTAAAATTTATTTACAAGCTCCTCAATATTAAAATATACACCTTTATTAACTTTAGATTCCGGATAATCTTTAGAGTTACCAATATCTATTAAATTATCTTTATCAACAACATCAAAACTTTTAATACAATTCTCAAATTTACCCATTATATACTTACCATATTTATCTTCTAAGTCTTCTATAGAACGAACTGTTGCAAATAATTTCATTTTATTATCTAGTATTTTATTTAACTCTAATAATACTGGTACATCACATAAGCCATCTAAGAAAAATGTAAATTTAATATTATTATCTATTGAAACATTAATTAACTCATCAAATAAAATATTACCTAACCTATTAATCTTTTCATTACCAATAATTAATATAGCAGTTTTCTCTTTTATATTAGATAAATCAATATCATTACCTAATAAATTATTAAGTAACATTTCTCTTACACAAAACTCATTTAGTTTTTGTTTCATTACAGAAAGAATACTACCTCTAGTCTCAACAGGTGCATAAACAGTAGTACTACCTGCAATATAAATAGAATCAAGAACATCTAAACTATCAAAGTACTTAGTAATATTATCACTTTTACTGACCATAACCTGAATACTACCTAAATTAATCTCTTCTTCTTTTCCTTCTTTAAATAGTATTAAAACCAAAGCCATAAAATAATCTGCTGCACTATTTTCCCAAAAAGGATCACTATAAGTATTATCAGTTTTAAATATTTCAAGTCCTATTTCTTTAATCATTTCCACTGCTTTATCCTTATTACCTTCTTTATAATATTTATAAGGTAACATCAAAGGATTAAAACTATTACTTTTATAAGCATCATCTAAATTAAAAACCAAAGTATTATAATTATTCTTATCAAGTTCACTCTTAAAGGTACCAAAATATTCATTTTTATTATCTAAAACTAATAAATTTTCTCCATTATTAATAGAGTTTATTACTTCATTAAACATAACACCAGTAGTCTTATATGTATTAATTTCTCCAATTATTAAATTTGTACTTTTCATAAAACATCACCTTTCCTAAAATATTGACTTCTTCTTAATAGTTTCTTTATCTATAATTTTCTCTGTTACCTTACCATCTTTAAGTTTACTTCTTAAAATATCTGTTTTCTTAATCGCTTCATTTTTAAATTTAATCTCTTCCAACAATTTCTCTTTCCTTTTAAGAAATAACTCTTCACTAAAATTATTCCAATTATCTCTAATCTCTTCTAAAGTAAAACCTACTTCTTTTAACTCATTAATAAGTTCTAAATCTTTAACTTGTTCTTCTTTATAATATCTATAACTAGTAAACAAATCAACTTCACTAGGTTTAAACAAGTCTATACTATCATAATACCTAAGAGTTCTAATTGGAATACCCGTAAGTTTAGAAAACTCACCTATCCTATACAGCATAAGCATCAGTACCTTTCATAAATATCATACTACAATTTAAAGAACTTTAATAGATTTACCTCTAAACTTTTTGGTCAAAACTAACACCTTTTGTTCCTCTTTTACAGTTTCCTTAACAATATAATCTTCTCTTTCAAGTTCATCTCTTAGTAACAATAATAACATCTTAAGCATCTTAAGTTGCACTATCTTAATTTTAGTATCTCTATCTATAATATTTTCCTCCCTTCACTGCTACTTTAACATTACAGTTAACTAGAGAGTCAATATAAAAAAATAGAAATACATTTACGAAAATTCGTAACTAATTTATTACATTTTCTCTTGCTATACAAAATTTAATTTGATACTATATTTATAAGGAACATTTCAATATGAGTGTCGTCTCCTTCCAACTTATGAAAGGAGGCTTGATAAAAGTGAAAATCAAAACTTTTATATTAAGACTTTTAAAGTCTCTTGCTTTTATTATTTTAAGCCTTGCCATATTGGTAATAGCCATTAAAATATAAAAACGACACTCAACAAATATGTTTGAGTGTCAAAACCAATCTTTGGAGGCGACATTCACTCGACAAATTGAATTGTTCCTCTTTTTTATTGTATGAAAATTTCTCTTACATATACATCATATCATAATTATTACATTTATGCAAATCTATATTTTTAAAATTCTACATATCTATTAGTATTATAAATAGTACCATCTACTTCTACATAAATAGAATACTTTCCACTAAGTCCATCTTCATTAATATATTTAGTAACACTAATACCTTCTTTAGTCTCTTCTTCTGTAAATATATCAACACATAAAGCCGTATAAGGTTTCTTACTTATAGGAACATTATAAATATTTTTAGCACCATTTTTATAAAGAATAACATTAACGTCAGTTCCTCTTTTAAACTTACCAGTAAATACTAATCTATCAACTTCTTTAGTAATACTAATATTATGTTCTTCTTCTATATCTTTAAAATCTTTACTATTCAAGATAAAGCCTAACTCACTATTAGTAACTTCAGTCTCACCTAAACTACCAACTCTTTCTGCTTTACTTAACTTAAAACTATCATTTTCAAGATATAAACTCATCTTTTCAACTCGATAATTATTAGTAGGTAAAACTATTTCAAAGATAACTTCACCATCTTTATATTCTACAGTATCACTGACAAGACGGTCTGCCCCACTAATTCCCGCAGGTTGATTAGAGTTCTTTCCATCTACATAAACAATACCGCCAGAATGAATTATATAATGCTCACTTTCTATATAATCAACATCAGAAATATAAGGAGAATAAAACTCACTACCACGTTCTTTACCATATTCAAAGACTTGCTCAATAGTCATCTTATCTGTATCTATCTTATACATAACACCACGAGAATAACTGTCTTCTGCAGGAACATATTCATCTTCATTTTTAGATTTATTATTACCATTATCAAAAATAAATACATAACCTTCTGGAGTAATCATCGCTGCGTGTTGACTCCATTGCCACTCAAAGTCATCTCCCACAGGTGTAAAGAAATACTTCTGATATTCACGACTCCAGTTAGTAGAGTCTCCTATTATCCAGTTTAAATCACCACTATCATAATCTATATTAATAACAGCATCTTGATGTCTACCAGATAAAGTTATAGAATTAGACTCTTCATCATACCAAACAGAATTATTATGGAACCAATCATACTCTATCCAGTTTTCACTCTTGCCATCTTCCATATTTAAAACATCTTTTAAATCAAAAGTCTTAACAACTTCACCAGTTTCTCTATCAAGTTCTACAATATAGTCTTCAACTGTGCCTTCCCCACTAGTAAAATCATCACTAGCGACTAATAAATTACCATTAGGCATCTCATAATAATCGTGATGATAACCCCCAGGTAAACTATATTCTTTATATATTTTTCCTAACATATCCATCTCATATAAACCAGTCATATAATAAGGACTATTAACTAATCTTTCAGTACTTAACATCAAATGTCCATTATCAAGTCTATTAACCTCCCAAATAGAATTAATAGTTAAGTACCATCTAACATCTCCATTTACATCATATGCACATGTATAACCACCACTAGATGGTGTAAAGAAATATAAATCATTACTTAACTCATCTTTATTAGCATCAACAGAAGTAGGTAAAATAAAATCATCTGGTAAAGCTTTAGTAGCAATTGTAAATTCTTTACTTACATCACCATATTCTACAACTACAGCATTATTTCTATCAGGATAAAGTCCATAAATAGGTAAATAATGTTCAGTTTCTTCATCAAAAGTATATTCATAAGTACTAAGTTCATCATCCCCTTCTATAGTAACTTTAGGGCTAACTGACTCTTCAGTCTTAAAGATAATTAATGCTGTTAAAGGTGAAATCTCATAAGGATTAACAATTACATCAGCATTATCAATATCTTTTAATTCTGTAGGAAAGTCATCCTCTAATTTACTCTCTTTTTCTATTAAACTGCTAACAACTTTCACTTCTTTACTATTAGTACTTAAATTATTAAAAACAAGTAAGCAACCAACAACAAGCATTAAAATAATAACTACAACTATTATAACAATTTTCTTTTTCTTCATAGTATCTCCTCCATTCACTTTAATTTTACTTTATAAAACTATAGTAAGTAAATAAAACACTAGTTGAAAAAACTCAACTATTAGTTGAGTCAAAACAATCATCATCAAAACTTAAAGGAACTTCATAAGTAATAGTCTTATTATCAAGACTAGTAGCATTTATCTCTAATACTAACTGGTTATTTTTAAATATTTTACAACTACTAGCATAATCATCAACTGTAAAATCGATACTATTAAGTAAACCAGAAAGAGTATCTACATCACTATTTTCACTTTCACAACTACTAATCTTTGTCTTAGCATCACCATTAACATCATAAAGATTACAACTTAAACTTTTATATTCAGTATCATCATCACTATTATTATAGTTAATACTAGATATATAAATAGAAGACTTATCAGGAGAAAAAGCTAAAACACCACTGACATCAAAATCATTAGAATCAGTTTCTAATACTTTAAACTCATAAGTTTCCTTATGAACGACAAAAAATACAAAAATAAGGGCTACACAAATACCTAAAACTGTTATAGGAATAAATATTTTCTTATTTAATTTTTTCTTGTTCTTAACACTACCATCTAACAACTCATCTATATTAACTTCAAATAACTCACTAATAGTTTTAAGGATAGCAATATCAGGAATACTCTTACCATTCTCCCATTTACTAACTGCCTGATAAGTAACACCTAACTTTTTAGCAAGTTCATCTTGTGTTAAGTTATTATCTTTTCTAAGCTTCTTTATAAATTTACCAATTTTCTCTTGATCCATTAGTATCACTTTCTTCCTCTAAACAACATTATATTAATATTATAGCACATACAAAGTTATTCTTTCATAGAAAAAATAGTTGATTAACAACTATCTTACTTAACTTCTAACTCTATAGGACAGTGATCACTTCCCAACACATCACTGTCTATTTTCATATCCTTTACATTATCAATAAATCTATTTGACACTAGAAAATAGTCAATTCTCCAACCAATATTCTTCTCTCTAGCTTTCCCCATATAACTCCACCAAGTATAAGCATCTGCTTTATCTTTATATAGATAACGATAAACATCAGTAAAACCACCATCTAATAATCTTGTAAAAGCATCACGTTCTTCAATAGTAAAACCTGCATTACCAATATTACCTTTAGGATTAGCAAGATCTATTTCTTTATGAGCAACATTAAAATCTCCACAAACAATAACAGGTTTCTTCTTATCAAGACTTTGTAAATATTTAAGAAAATCTTCTTCCCAAGTCATTCTATAGGAAAGTCTTGACAAGTCTCTCTTGACATTAGGAACATATACACAAACTAAGAAGAAGTCTTCATATTCAAGCGTTATAACTCTACCTTCATGATCATGTATATCAATATCTATTCCATATGCCACATCAAGAGGTTTAACCCTAGAATAAACTGCTACTCCAGAATACCCCTTCTTATCGGCAGTATTTAAATAAAAGTTATAACCTTCTGGTCTAAAAGGAATCTCACTCTCTATCGCTTTTACTTCTTGTAGACAATAAATATCAGCATTACTCTCTTTAAAGAAGTCTTCAAAACCTTTCTTTAAACAAGCTCTAAAACCTGCTACATTAAAAGATACTATCTTCATAAGACCCCTACTTACTATTCATTGCCTGTAAAGCAGTTATAGCAACAACACCTACTATATCATTAGCATTACATCCACGTGACAAATCATTAACAGGTTTAGCAAGTCCTTGTGTAACAGGACCATATGCTTTCGCTTTAGCAAGTCTTTCTGTAATCTTATAACCAATATTCCCTGCATCTAAATCTGGAAATATTAAAACATTAGCTTTACCTGCTACACTACTATTAGGTGCTTTACTCTTAGCAACAAGAGGAACAACAGCAGCATCAAATTGTAACTCTCCATCTAAATTAATATCAGGATATTCTTTTCTAGCCATCTCTACTGCTTTAACAACTTTATCAACATCACTACATTTAGAAGATCCAAAAGTAGAATGAGAAAGGAAAGCTACATTAGGTTCTTCTTCTACTAATAATTTAAATGTTTTAGCACTCATCATTCCTATCTCAACTAACTCTTCACTACTAGGATTTTGAATCATTCCACAATCAGAATAAATAAATACCCCATTAGAACCATATTCACAATTAGGAACAACCATTAAAAAGAAAGCAGAAGCTACTTTTGTATCTTTACTAGTCTTAATTATCTGTAAAGCAGGTCTTAAAGTATCAGCACTACTGTGACATGCTCCAGAGACAATACCATCAGCATATCCGTCTTTAACTAACATATTAGCAAAATAAACATAATCATTTAAAATAGTATTTTTTGCATCATCTAAACTAATACCTTTATGCTTTCTAAGTTCATAATAATCATTAATTAACTTTTCACTATCACAAAAAGTCAAAGGATCAATAATAGTAACCCCATTAATATCAATATTATTATCTTTAGCAAGTCTTTCTATTTCACTTTCTTTACCTATTAAAATGATATCAGCGAAAGCTTCTTTTTTTATGGTAGAAGCAGCTTCTAACACTCTAACATCATTAGATTCAGGTAAAACTATTTTCTTAAAATCATTTTTAACTCTTTCTTTTATTCTATCAATAAATTCCATCAAATCATCTCCATTAACATTTTATCAAAGCAAAAGATTTAAGTCTATAACAAATATAATTTATTACAAAAGAAAAATAGGGAGCCCTCCGTTTTCCCATGGCTCCCTTGCAAAAATGATTTAACATTTTTTTCTCGCTGAACATAAAACAAAATAAATTGTTTCTCCTTGTCGTTACCTTCAAGGATTCCTACTTCATAGATAGAGTATTCCCTATTCTCCATAGGCTTAAATTCCGATAGTCGCTACCGTACATTATGTTTTATATAAAGCTATAATTACAAGTTTCATCTAATTTCATAAAATTAGTTAATAACTTGTAACAATAGTGTACTATATAAGATATATATGCGTCAACAAAAAAATTAATTTTTTTTATTTATTTTATGTTCAATACGTTTTACTAGCTGTACACTAACTTCCACATCATCAACACTACGATTAGTAAATTCTGCTATTTCACTAATATCAACATCAGATGAAAGATTATATCTACTTGCATGAATAACCTTACTAATAGTTATCAAAGCTTCATTCATATCATCCTCTAAGGAAATTGCATCCCTGACACTATCACCAACAATTCCAATTATTTTCCTAGGTTCTTCTGCTAATTTAACATTATCTTTAACTTCACTAATTACCCCTAA
This sequence comes from Candidatus Onthousia faecipullorum, assembly GCA_018715925.1. Lineage (GTDB taxonomy): Bacteria > Bacillota_I > Bacilli_A > RF39 > UBA660 > Onthousia > Onthousia faecipullorum. The sequence goes on along the minus strand of DVKQ01000024.1, from coordinate 384 downwards.
TGGATACATTTTTTGAACCATCTCTTCAAGTTTTAAAGAAAGTGGCATTTTTTTTCCCATTAAATCAAAAGAATAGTCACAGTCTAAAGTTATACCAAATTCTGCCAATATAGACATCATAGTTTGTACTTTAACCTTTATATCTTTACTACTAAAATCTGGGTTTTCTTTATAAAATAACTTATATATTTCTATTAATTCTTTTTCATTATCATATAAAGTAACAGATTTAACATCCGAAAGTGCCTTAATATGTTCCATAATACTTTTTATCTCTTTAGTAAAATCCTGAACTTTTGAATATTCAAGAATATCCTCATCACTATAATATTCTATATCTATACCAGAATCAGAATCATATTTTAAAGTGTATTTATCATTTTC
>DVKQ01000023.1 GCA_018715925.1 Candidatus Onthousia faecipullorum | reverse complement strand
AAAAATATATAATTTTCTCTTCTTTTTTGTTAATTTATTTTATGCCCATAAAAATAAAAAAATCCTTATATCATAAGGACTTCGTGAAAGATGGGCATAAAATATTTATGGGCATAAAAGGTGCTTTTTATCCTTAAGCATAAAAGCACCCCCCCCTAAAAAGTCTAAAAATTATATTATTTTAAATAATAAAACTCAAAACAAAAAATTCGAGTTTATTTTCATAAATGGTGCCGGAAGCGAGAATTGAACTTGCCTCTGATCCTTACCAAGGATCTGTTTTACCACTAAACTATACCGGCATCTACAACTAAATTTTAGCATAGTTATCACACATAATCAATAAACTTTTTTTGACTTAATTTTTAAATATGGTATGATAGTATTAACTAAGGAGTGATAATATGCTAGCTTTTACTAAAAGTAGTGAAGATAATATTAATGAAGAAAGAATTGTTAATCAAATAAGAGGACTAGGTATTGATATGATTCATGAAGCGAATAGTGGACATCCTGGTATTGTTCTAGGTGCTGCTTCCATCATCTATACTGTTTATGCTCATCATTTAAGATTTTCTAAAGATAATCCTAACTTTTTTAATAGAGATAGGTTTGTTATGAGTGCAGGACATGGATCTGCATTACTATATGCAACTCTTGCGATGGCTGGATTTAATATTGAACTAGATGATTTAAAGAACTTTAGAAAAATAGATTCTATTACCCCAGGTCATCCTGAATATGGAGTTACACCTGGAGTTGATGCAACAACTGGTCCTTTAGGTCAAGGAGTTGCAATGGCTGTTGGTATGGCTATTGCAGAAAAACATACAGAAGCTTTAATTAATGATAAGAAAAATAATATAATTGATTATAAAATATACTGTTTATGTGGTGATGGAGATTTAATGGAAGGGGTAAGTTATGAAGCACTATCACTTGCAGGTAATCTTAAACTTAATAACTTAATACTTCTATATGACTCTAATCACGTATGTCTTGATAGCGATACTAAAAAGACATTTACTGATGATATAGAAGCAAGATTTAAGGCTATGGGCTTTAATGTAAGTACTGTTAGTGATGATGTTAAAGAGATTGATAAGGCGATTAAAGATGCTAAAAACAGTGATTTACCTAGTTTAATTCAAGTAAAGACAACAATAGGAAAATATTCTCGTAATGCTGGCAAAAATATCGTTCATGGGAAACCATTAGATGATGAAGATATTACTAGTATTAAACATGAATTAGGACTTAGAGATATACCGTTTACAATTTCTAATGAAGCCCTACAAGACTTTCAAAAACAAATAGATGATAGATGTAGTAATCTAGAAAATGACTTTATGGAAAAATATGAGAATCTTGATGATAAGGCTAAAGAGTTATTAGATTCATTGATGTCAAATGATAAGAAAATAGAACTTACTAACTTAGATTATGTTTATCCAGAAGAAAAAAAAGAGTCATTAAGGAAAGCTAGTAGTAAAGTGTTAAATTCACTTGCTAACTCTAGTAAATTAATCTTTGGAGGAGCAGCAGACCTTTCTAGTTCAACTTTAACATACTTAACAGATAAAGGAGACTTTTCTCGTGACGATTATAATGGTAGAAACATCTTCTTTGGAGTAAGAGAGTTTGCAATGGCATCTATCGCTAATGGTCTTGCACTATCAGGTTATCGTCCATTTGTCTCTACATATTTAACCTTTAGTGATTATTTGAAACCTGCTTTAAGACTAACTTGTCTTATGAATTTACCTGTTACTTATATCTTTACTCATGATTCAATTACAGTAGGGGAGGATGGACCAACTCATCAAGCAGTTGAACAATTAGTAGGATTAAGAGCAACACCTAATTTAGAAGTGTTTAGACCAAGTGATAGTAATGAAGTTATTGGTGCTTATAAAACTATCTTTGAAGAAAATAAACCTGCTTGTATTATTTTAGGACGTAATGAAACTAAAATAAGAGAAACATCTTCTGTTCCTAATGTTGCTAAAGGAGCATATGTTATAAAACATGAAGAAAGAAAGCTAGATGGTATTATTATTGCAACAGGAGAAGAAATAGATCTTGCTTTCGATGTAGTTAATGCTTTATTTGAAAAAGGTTATGACTTTAGAATAGTATCAATGCCAAGTATTGAGAGATTCAACCTATTAAGTAATGAAGAAAAAGAAGAGTTACTTCCTATAGGTAAAAAGAAATTTATTATTGAAAAATCATCTGCTTACTCATGGTACCCTTTCGCTTATAATGATAACTACTTATTCACGGTAGATAGATTTGGCTTAAGTGGTAAAGCTAGTGATATAAATACTAAGTTTAATTTCACTAGTGAAGAAATCGCTCTAAAAATAGAAGAGATAATTAAATAATTCGACAATATTTTTAAAACTTTCTTGTTATAGTTAAGATGGTGATTATAATGAGAGAGTTTTTTATTTTTGAACTTAAAGATGAATTTAAGAATCTATATATAGATAAACCTAGTATTCTATATAATATCTTTGAACAAATCTATACTTTAAAAAAAGAAGAGTTAAATTATGGCTATAGTTTATTTAGACAATTAACTAAAAAAATAGATAAAGATAAGACTGATAGATATTTATTTATTAAATATCATCAGAGTATCCCTTATAGTAAGAAAGGAGAAACTCATTACTATAATAATCCTGCTCATGATGAGATTAGTACCTTAGTAGTAAAACGTGCTTATATGCTAGTTAAAACTAACTATTATGACTGCTTCTTCTTCGATGAACTTAACAGCATTAATAACACTTATTTTGCTATTGACTTTAAAAATCAAGACTATTTCTTCTTAGATAGTAAGAAAATTCTTGTTTAATTTTCTAATTTAAGGTAATATATTGTTGTAAGGAGAGTGTTATTATGTTACATGATATATTGATGATTTTAATAGGTTTAGTAATAGGAGCGATTATTGGTTTCTTTATTGCAAGATATGTTACTAAAAGATATATGAAAAAGAATCCACCTATTAATGAAGAAATGATTAAAGCTTTAATGATGCAGATGGGCAGAAAACCTAATCAAAAACAAATTAATCAAATGATGAAATCAATGCAAAAATATATGTAGTTTTTGCATTGATTTTTATTTAAATAAAAAATCTATAAAACTTCTTTTGTCTGCTTGTTTTATAGATACATTTATGATATTGTATAGTTGGAATACTTAGTAATGGGTGTTTATCTCCTTATTTTTCCATTTCTAATGGTTAGAAAGGAGACTTGCCTATGAGCAAGAAAGATTTTCTAGTAGTAGCATTATTAATTGTTATTGTACTTTTAATTGTCTTTAAATAAAAACGCCCTATACATCTTGTATAAGGGTGTTATACCACAAAATTGAGGCAAATACCCATCTGCAAAACTAAGTATTCCTCATTTTTATTTATATGTAAGTTTTCCTTACATATTCATATTATCATAAAAATATCTTTTTTTCAAGTTGTCAACAAAACCTTTTTGTGATAGAATTTAATTGTTATTTATTGCCCCATAGCCAAGTGGTAAGGCAGTGCGCTCTGACCGCATTACGCGTTAGTTCGAATCTAACTGGGGCAACCAATTTAGATAATTATTTTTTTATAGATGGAGTGATTTAGATGAATAAAGAACTTGCGGAACTTTTATTTCCTAATATCAAGATAACTGTTGATGAGATAGAGGCAAAGTATCCTGCTAGAGATTTAAAAGATGGAGCATACGTTACAAGATTTGCGCCTTCTCCTACAGGTTTTTTACATGTTGGAGGTTTATATGGCTCTTTCCTTGACTCTATGCTTGCTAAACAAACAGGTGGAGTTTTTTATCTTAGGGTAGAGGATACTGATAGTAAAAGAGAAAAAGAAGGAGCATTTACTGCTATTCTTGATGGGCTTAAAGCTTACGGTTTTGTTTATGATGAAGGACCTGATAAAGGTGGTGCCTATGGACCATATATTCAGAGCGAAAGAGCAGAAATATATCAAGTTTATGCTAAAAAGTTAGTTAGTGAAGGTAAGGCATATCCTTGTTTTATGAGTGAAGAAGAAATCGCTGATATACGAAATGGACAAGAACTAAGAAAAGAAAAAATTGGTATTTATGGAAGTTATGCCGTTGATAGAGATTTATCACTTGATGAAGTAAAAGCCCATTTAAATAATGGTGATAGTTATGTTATTCGTCTAAAATCACCAGGGGATTCTCATAATGAAATAGTCTTACATGATTTAATTAAAGGTGATATTGTATTACCAGAAAACGATATTGATGAAGTAATACTAAAAAAAGATGGTATTCCAACTTATCATTTCGCTCATGTTATAGATGACCATTTAATGCATACAACTCATGTTTTAAGAGGTGATGAATGGGTTCCTAGTTTTCCTAAACATTTACAACTTAACCAAGTTTTAGGATTTAAACCTTGTAAGTATGCACATCATGCACCTCTTACTAAAAAAGAAGATGGTAAAATACGTAAGTTTAGTAAAAGAAAAGATCCAGAATTTGCTGTTAGCTTTTACGAAGAAGCAGGTATACCTAAGGAAGGGGTAAGACTTTATTTAGCAACACTAGCAAATACTAACTTTGAAGAGTGGAATTTACAAAATAAAGATAAATCTATTGAAGATTTTAAATTCTCATTTAAGAAGATGCCTATAGGTGGAACTTTATTTGATATGGAGAAGTTAAATAATATTTGTAGAACTTATTTTTCAAGAGTTAGTGCC
>DVKQ01000022.1 GCA_018715925.1 Candidatus Onthousia faecipullorum | reverse complement strand
AAGAATATAGTTCTAACACCACTATTATCTGGACCATTATCTAAAAAAATCATTAATTTATTAATACCACTATTTAAATATTGTTCTATATAAAATTCTTCAATACAATCTACTAAATCAAGAGATGTAGGTTTAGATGTATAATTAAAGAAATAAGGTATATTTTTCTTTAAATCAAGTATTCCAAATGGTATTAGACAATTATTAGTTAATTCATGATCTACTGCTTCAATTACAACTCTGTTATAACCGTTTCTAGAAAAAGGTCCTACTAATACTTTATCTTTTGTGTCTATTGATATTACACCTGTTTTAATATCTGATAGTCCTTCATCTTTTTTCTTATGTACATTATTAAATATATCATCAGTCTCTTTTATTTTCTTAAGTGGTTTTGTCTTTTTTACTTTTTTTAATCCATAACCCATTTCATTTAAAATATTATTTAAGGAACTATTAGAGAAACTATTTTCTTGGTATTTTCCAGTTTCGATTAGTTGTTTCTTAATTTCTTTTACTGTCATATTAACATATTGTTTTTCTGTTTTGAATTTAGGATCAGTAGATAGACTATTTTCTATTACTTCAATGATATCTCTTTCTAAACAGGGATATATTTCTATAAGTCTTTTTCTTCCTCTAAATTCTAATTTAGTTTGCTCTATACAACCTTCTTTAACAAAGTTATAACATTTTTTAACATATTTTCTAGAACATTCTAAAGATTTGGCTATGGCAGATACACATCTACCACCTATATCTAATGCTAAACTTCCTATCATTTTCTTTTTAGAAATTTTATTTTTTTCATTTTTTATATTATTTATTTGATTTTTATACATTTTTTCTAATTTTTCTGATATACTCATATTGGCAACAACCTCTTTTTATTTTTTGTGTAATATGATTTTATCATATATTTAAGGTTGTTGTCTTTTTTTATGATTTAAATTGTAACTTTTATTTTTGGAAAGTCCCTATAATAGACTGTGAAACAAATACTTTACCTGATGCAAAGGGAATTAACTTAGAAAAAGAAGGTACAAGTGGATCTAGTAATACATATAAAATAATGGTAGAGAATAATACAAGTAATAAAGTAACAATTACTTTAGGAGTAAATGTAGGATTAGATTATAATGATTTAAGTTTACCAAGTAATGGACATTTATTTAGTGAATATGAGAATGTTCCAAATGCCCCAGAGTTAGATGATAATATGATTGCAGTGCGTTATGATGGAAGTAACTGGGTAAAAGCTGAGCTTAATAATACAAATAATGATTGGTATAACTATGATAAAGGGGAGTGGGCCAATGCTGTTACAGTAAGTTCTTCAAGTAGAAGTAGTTATCTAAGTGCATCAGCAGGTACAGTTATATCAATGGATGATATAGAGACGATGTGGGTATGGATACCAAGATATAGTTATAGTATAGGAAGTGTTGATGGAACAAACTATTATGGAAAGAAAGGATGTTATTTAGAAAGTAATCCTACTTTAAGCTTACCAGGAGAGATAGATATAAGATTTGTATCAACTAATATAAAAGATAGAGGAACAGCAAAATATGTAACAACAAGTGGAGCGGAGAGTTGGTATACTCCAGATGCTTTTACGTTTGGTGATACAGAACTATCAGGAGTTTGGGTAGGAAAGTTCGAGACAAGTAGTAGTAATCCAAGTACAACAGATGGAGGAGGAAATACAACAGAATTAGATCCAATGATAAAACCAAATGTCACAAGTTGGAGAATGATAAATGTAAGTAATGCTTTTAATGTAAGTTTAAAAATGAATGATGATGGAAACAGATATGGATTTACTAATAATGTAGATACCCATATGATGAAAAATAGTGAATGGGCAGTAGTTACCTATTTATCTCAATCTAAATATGGTAAGTTAGGTAATACTAATTTTACAGGCTCTAATAAAGAAGTATATCAAAATAAGAGTGATCAGTATATAACAGGATGTAGTTATGGAAGCCCTTCAAATGAAAATACTGATTATGGATGTCAATATCAATATAATATAGATATAAATGGAACAGGAGCCTCAACGACAGGAACAATCTATGGAGTATATGATATGAGTGGAAATGCTCATGAATATGTAATGGCTAATTATAATGATTTGGTTGGCAATAGTGAATTTGTATCTATGCCAGATTCAATTTATTATGATAAATATACTAGTGATAATGTTTCTAATATTTTGAGTCATGGATTAGTAGAAATAAGTGGTTGGTATGGGGATAGTAGCACTTTAGTAAGTAGACAATATCCTTGGCAGGTACGTGGAGGAGTTTATTCTGATGATACTAAAGTAGGAATTTTTAATTATGAAATTAGCAATCCATCAATTGGAAGCCCTAATAGCAACAATTCATTTCGTTTAGTTGCAATAATAAGTTAATTAAAAAAATATAAAAGAGACTGTTGAATTTCTACAGTCTCTCTATTGATTACTATGATATAACTCTTCTCTTATATCATCTAGGTTCTGATTCATTAAAGTTAAATAATCAGTTTCTGTTTCTCTTTGCTCATCGTTTAAAACTATTATTCTATTAGAATTAATAATCTCTAAACTATTTGGGTATGTATTAATAAGATTTTGAACATTATCTGTAATTTTATTATCTTCATAACTAAATATTTTAGTAATACTACCATTTTCTATTAAATTGTTAATTTCTACTAAATCTTTTTCTGTAGTATCATCATTTATAATATAAACTTTTACACCATATTTTTCTAAAAATCTATAATTATTATCAGTCGCTATTATAGTTTTATAAGGAGCATTCTCAACTGCTAGTCTAATGTCAGCATCAAGTTCTGAAATATCAACTTTTAACTCTTCATAATTTTTATCAATCTCTTCTTTTAAATAATTATTTTCTATATATTCTTTTAATCCAATTCTTACATTTTGACTCATCATTAACATAAATGATGGATCTATCCAAACTTCTTCCATATTATAATCATTATCAAGAACATAAGAACTATCAATTATCTTTAAATCTTCATTATAATCCAACAAGTCAACTGCTAAACCTCTTTCTCTATCAACTAACCCTGTATAGATAAATAAGTCTTTACTAGCAAAGTCTCTTTTCTGTTTATTAGTAAAATCATAATCACTAGTATCAACTCCATCAGGATAAATATTACTTACTTTAGCATGATTTCCATAAAGTCTTTCTATAATATATTCATTGGGATAATTAGTAGTAACTATCTCAATATCCTCCATATCATCACTTTTACAACCAGTAGTAGTAAATAAAATTGCCATACCAAGGAAAGCGATTTTACCTAATTTTTTAACACTTCTTTTCATTCTTTTTCTCCTCTCTAATAACTGGATCATATCCAAATCTCGCTCCAGGGTGACATCTTAAGATTCTTTTAAAACCCATGAAACATCCCTTTACCAAACCATATTCTTCTATCGCTTCAATAGTATAATTAGAACAAGTAGGATAAAAATGACAAGCCCCATGACTTGCTAATGGCATCTTTTGATAAAGACGAATTAAACTAATTAATATTTTTTTCATAAATATATTGTACAATAAAAATTAATGTTAATCAATTAGAAGTGAAAAATTAACCTAATAAGAAGTGTGATATTAACATAAAGATAAAACCAATACTAAAGAAGAGAAGTGTTAATTTTCCTTTTTTATAACTTAAAGATTCAGTTAATAGTTCATAAATACTAATATGTATCATGATACCTGCTATCATAGATAGAATTATACTCATAATAAAGTTATTAATGATAGAAGATAGAAATAGATAAGCAAGTATCGCTCCTAATGGTTCTGATAGTCCTGATATTAAAGTATAAAGAAAAGCTTTAAACTTAGATTTAGTACTAAAGTATATGGGAATAGCAATGCTTATACCTTCAGGAATATTATGAAAACTAATAGCTAAAGCTAAAGATAAACCTAATCCTCTATTAGTAGAACTAGAAAGAAAAGTAGCAACTCCTTCAGGAATATTATGCATAATAATTGCAAGCATTGAAACAAGACCTAGTCTATATAGTTTTTTATTACTGATAGATTTATTATCATTATTAGGTAAGAACTTATCTATTAACATCGATATAATTACACCAAGAGATATAAATATTAAAAGAAATAAAAGAGCAGGAAAGCCTTTAAATATAGAAGTTAAGAGATTAAAAGATTCAGGTATTAAATCAGTAAGAGATACACATATCATTACTCCACTTGCAAATGCAAGAGATGCTAATATAATATATTTTTCATTCTTTAGCTTAAAAAGTAGAGGAATAAAACCAATTAAAGTAGAAAGTCCTGCTAAAGTAGATAATATAAATGCATAAGTAAAGTTAGACATAGTATCACTGTTTCCTTTTCAGTAATAGATATGCTAATACTAAGTTAATTATGCTATTGATAAGTTCATTATTAAGTGATACAATAAGTTAGCACTAAAGGGGGGGGACTTTATGTTTATAGATAAAAAAATAAGAAGTAAACAAAGAGAGTTAGATAATTATCTATCTACTTATGCAAATGATTTCATACATCAGGAAATGAAAGAAGATTTTGATAAAGTTTTAGATAATATAGAATCTCTTGCTAATACCTTTAACTTTAAAATGGGTATAGAAATTGCAATCTTTAATGCTATTTTACTTCATGATGGATATTTATCTATAACATGTAAATATTCTTATAAAAAAGGAATAGTAGATATAAAAGCTTTGCCTGATGATAAGACTTTATCTTATGTCTTAAAAATATTTAGTGGTAATGGTTCTTGTCGTCATATTGCATTCTTTACTAAGAAAGTTCTTGATAGATTTAATATTAAAAATAATATAGTGAGTGTTGATACTAGAGAGAAAGACTATAATCTAAATGAAATTAGACTATTTTTAAGTAATATTCATAAGAAAATATCCACTAATACTAATCATGTAATTAACTATATAAGTGAAAATGACTATAACTATTTTCTTGATTTAACTTCAAGTCAACTTAAAATATTTGGTGCATCTAACGGGTTTGCTTATTCACTTGATGTTTATAATTTGATTTTGCCACTATATAGTTATGACTACAGTCTTTTTAATGAAGAGTTTATAGATTATAGAAAAGTACCTAAATTAACAGATGGGCAAGCTGAGTACTTAATAGATAAAGCTAATGATACTATTGATATATGTGATGCTAATAGAGATTTATTATTGCAGTTTTATCTTCAAAACTTTGATAATTATCAAAGAATTAATGAAAACTATAATAAAGTATATGAAAAAGAAAAGAGCTTAAAATTAATAAAATGTGCTGAACATACGAAAGGTGATGTAGATGAACTATAATTTAGAATGTGAAAAGATATTAAATAGTATAGATTTAAATAATAAACCAACATTATTATTACATGCTTGTTGTGCACCTTGTTCATCATCAGTACTAGAGAAAATATCTAAATACTTTGATATAACAATTCTCTTTTATAATCCTAATATTACTGATTATAAAGAATATATTAAAAGAAAAGATGAACTAGAGAAGTTTATTGGATTAGTAGGTTATGATATTAAACTATTAGATTGTAATTATGATAAAGAGAAATTTTTAGATATATCTCATGGCTTAGAAGATTTAAAAGAAGGAGATATTAGATGTTATAAGTGTTATAACTTAAGACTAGAAGAGACTGCAAGAATCGCTAAACTTAATAATTTTGATTATTTTACAACAACATTATCTATTAGTCCTTATAAGAATAGTAAATGGTTAAATGAAATAGGAGAAGAACTATCTAAAAAATATAATATTAATTATTTATATGCTGACTTTAAAAAGAAAAATGGTTATAAAAGAAGTATAGAACTATCTCATATCTATAATTTATATAGACAAGATTATTGTGGATGTATCTATTCTAAAGTGGAAAGGTTGAATAAAGAAAATGAGATATTATCAGTTAGATAAAAAAACTTATAAAGAATTATTACTTTTATATAAAGAGATATTAGAAAACACTGGTAATCTTTTTAAGAATTATTTAGAATTAGATACTATAAGTAAAAATTGTGCTAGTTATATATATATGTATAAGAATGGATATTTATCGTTTAATCATACTTTTACATTCTCTGATACTTATGCTACTGTAATAGATTATAATCATGATATTTTAGGTGGTTTAATAGCAACAGGTACAGGTATATGTCGTAATATTACTTCTTTTTTTACAGATTTATTAAATATTATGGGTTATAGTTGTTATAATCTTACTTTAGATGATGTAGAAAGATTTGGTAATAAAGAAAAAACACTATTACTTTATACTAAACTATTTCCTAAATTATTAGGTACTCATATGATTAATTATATTAAAGATGATAATAAAAGTATTATCTTTGATGCTATTGATGATAAAGATCATTTTCCAAGAGTTATAGATAAGGGAATAATTAAGTATAACTATCTTGATAATCGTTATATCGCCTGGTTTGTTAATGATATTAATAAAGGTATCGTTATGCCAACATTAAGAAGACAAGAAAATAATGTGGATAATTTAGAATATGAAAAAACAATGGAGTTATTAAATAATAATAAGGAAGTTTTAGAAAAGTTTTATCAATATAATAAAGATTTATATTATGAAATATATGTAAAAATAATAAATGAAATGCAAAAAGAGTTATCTTTTTATAACTCCTTCAAGGTCAAAACAAGGTATAAATGATTCGCTACAAGTACCACCTTCTTGCATATAGGCATTAGTAATACCTAAATCTAGGGCATAATCTATTACATCATTATATTCATCATCGCTAATAGTTTTATTTAAGTATGGATATTCTTTAATAAAATTAACTGGAGTATATTGATTCATAATACTAAGATAAATATTATCTTGGTATTTTTTATATAAATAGTTTATTATTCTTTTTGTATCATCACTCTTAGTAGGTAGTACTAAACATCTAACAATAATACCTTTAGTCATTAGGCCATCTTTATTAAATTTATTTTTACCTGTTTGTCTATACATCTCATCTAATGCTTTAGATGTTACTTCAAAATAATTAGAGCATTTTGATAAGTCTTTACCTAATTTATTATCAAAATACTTAAAGTCTGTTAAATAAATATCAATATAACCTTTTAATAGTTTTAGAGTCTCTACACTTTCATAACCACTAGTATTATAAACTATAGGAATAGATAATCCCTTATTCTTGGCAATTTTTAAGGCTTCTATAATACTAGGAACATAGTGAGTAGGGGTAACTAAATTAATATTGTTAGCACCTCTTTCTTCTAACTCTAACATCATTTCTGAAAGACGTTCTATAGATACTTCTTTACCAAAACCATCAGTAGATATTTCTTTATTCTGACAATAACAACATTTTAAATTACAGTTACTAAAAAAGATAGTACCACTACCATTATTATCTGATATAGATGGTTCTTCAAAGTAGTGTAGAGCACTTCTTGCCACTTTAACTTTATCAGTTGCTTTACAATATCCTAAAGTTTTAGTCCTATCTACTAAACAATTTCTTGGACATAAATTACATTTTTTATATAGTTCTAACATATTTACCTCTTTTCTATAGAACAAAATTTCTGTATCATGTTCGATTAATTTATAATATTAGATATGCTATTATATCTATTAGGAATACCTAGTAGGGGTGTTTTGCCTCTTTCATAACTCTATTATTATTCAGGGGGAGAAAGGGGAGATATTTATGAGTAAGAAGGACTTTATGATAGTAATATTATTAATTATAATTATACTCCTAATTATTTATAGATAGTAAAACACCCTATTACATCTTTGTGAATAGGGGTTTTACTTCTAAACTTTTTAGAGGTGACACCCGACACAGAACTAGGTATTCCTCTTTTTTATAATATGTAAATTTCTTTTACATATTTATAGTATCATAAATATATAGTAATTTCAAGTATCTGAATATTATTTGTTTTTTTCTGATATTGATAAAATAAAAGATATGATGCTAGAGGAATTTTGCAAATAGCGTTAATTTCAAAAAAACGAACGATTATTGAACGATTGAACGATTATTGAACGATTTTTCTTACAAAATAAAAAAAGTATTGTATAATGTATATAAGGACGGTGATAAAATGCAAGAAAATGAAAATATAGAGTTTAAACAACTATATACAGAAAATATATATAAAGAAATAGTTGCTTTTTTAAATTCTGGTAGTGGAACTATATATTGGTTATAACGATAATGGAGAATTAATTGGTTTAGAAAATGTTAAGGAAATAGAGGAAAAAATATCAAATGGTATTAGAGGAAAAATAGTACCTGATTGTTCAGTGTTTGTATCTATAAATAACTCTACTTTAGATAATAAAGACTATATTATAATAAACGTAAGTAAAGGTGTTAATATATATTCATTAAAAGATAAAGGTATCATTAAAGGAACTTATATAAGAAATGGTTCTTGTTCAATACCTGCCACAGAAGAGACAGTTAAACAAATGATTATTAAAAATAGTAATATAACATTTGAAACCTCAGTTGCAAATAATCAGAATTTAACTTTTAATTATATTCGTGAAGCTTTTATGGGAATAAATATAGATATTAATAATAAAAAATATTATGAAAAATTTATTTATGCTTGATAATAATGGTAATTATACAAACTTAGCATTATTATTGTCTGATCAGAACCCTTATACAGTTAAAGTTGCAACATATCAATCAGTTAATAAAACTAACTTCTTAGATAGAAAAGAATTTGGAGGATCTCTTTTAGACGTATATGATAAGACTCTATCTTATTTAAAAATTAATTCTGCAACATATAGACTAATAGATAGTAGTATAAGAGAAGATATAGAAGAGTATCCTGAATTTATTTTACGAGAAATTATACTTAATTCCTTAATACATCGTGATTACACGGTATTAACTTCTAATATTATTAATATATATAAAGATGATAGTATTGAATTTATTAGTTATGGTTCATTATATGGAAATATTACAATAGAAGATGTACTAGCAGGATTATCTACTTCAAGGAATCCTCATTTACAATCAATATTTATGCGATTAAAACGTGTAGAAGCAATTGGTAGTGGACTTAGAAGAGTTAATTCTTATTATAAAAGTAAAAATTTAGATTTTCTTGTAAAAGCATTGCCTTCTTCATTTGTAGTGAGACTTCCAAGAATTACTATTGATAAAATATCTATAAAAGATGATTATAAAATAATAATTGATTATCTTGATAAAAATGGTGAAATAACAAGAAAACAAGCCGAAAGACTACTAAATAAAGAAAAAACTACAACTTCTAATGTTCTTAGCAAAATGATAAGTGATAAAATAATTAAAAAGATAGGTAAAGGACCTAATACTAAATATATTAAAATATAATTAAAGAACTTTAGTATATTTAAAGATCTATATAACATAAGGTATAATGAATAAAGAAAGAAGGAGTCTTATGAAATATTATTGTATTGGAATAAAAGGAACAGGTATGAGTACACTTGCTCAGATGTTATATGATATGGGAAATGAGGTATCAGGTTATGATGATGCTAAAGATTATAAATTTACAGAGAAAGGTTTAAAGATTCGTGGAATAAAAATATTTTACGATAGTAATCATCACATAGATAAAGATACTATCGTAACCGCATCACGTGCTTTTAGTGATAATCATCCTGAGATAAAAAGAGTAAAAGAGTTAGGTCTTACTTTTAAACCTTATAATGAAGTAGTAGGTAGTATTACTAAAGAATTTGATACTATTTCTGTAAGTGGTACCCATGGTAAAACAACAACTACATCTTTATTAAAACATCTATTTGAAAATACTATAGGTTGTAATTATTTTATAGGTGATGGAACAGGTCATATAGATATGAAAAATAAATTATTAGTAATAGAATCAGATGAATTTAATCGTCATTTCCTTGCTTATTGTCCTAAAACTGCTATTATTACTTGTATTGAACTTGAACATACAGAAATATATAAAGATCTAGAAGATATTATTAGAACTTTTGAAGAGTTTGCAAATAAAGCTAGAAAGGTTATTGCAAATGGGGATGATTTAAATATTAGAAAGATTAATTTTAATAATGAAGTAGTCTTTTATGGTGAAGATAGTTCTAATGATTATATTATTAAAGATATTAAGTTAGAGACTACTGGTTCAAGTTTTTCTTTATATAAAAAAGATGAATTAATTGATACTTTTACTGTTCCTTTATATGGACATCATATGGTTATGAATACAACTGCTGCCATTATTTCTGCTTTAAATGAAGGTGTTAGTAAAGAAAAGATTAAAGAATTTTTGCCTAGTTTTAAAAATGCTAATAGACGTTTTGCCGAAACAATAGTAGGTGATACAATCATAGTAGATGACTATGCTCATCATCCAACAGAAGTTAAAGTTACACTTGATGCGATTAGACAAAAGTATCCTGATAAGAAGTTAACAGTAGTATTTCGTCCTAATACTTATTCTAGAACATCACACTTTAAAAAAGAATTTGCAGAGGCTTTAAGTGTAGCAGATAAAGTATATTTAACACCAATTAAATGTGATAGAGAAGATCCAAAAGACTATCCACCAATTAAATCAGAAGATATCATAGAACTTATTCCTGGTAGTGAACTTGTAGATGATGATACTGTTAGTAAAGTCTTAAAAGATAAAGATGGTGTAGTAGCCTTTATGGGATGTGCAACAGTATCTCACTTGATTAAAAATTTTACAAAAGTATTAGAAAATATTGAATAATCTAAAGTAACTATGATATACTATAAATGTCTAAAGAAAACGATGCGGATGACTCAGTATAAAACCGACTAAAGAGACGATAAGGGAGTATTGAGGAGTGTCATGTTCGTGTTGAAGACCTTTCCACTGGTTAGGGATCCTAAGAACTGACTATATACACCCACCTGTACATAAGTATAGGTTTTATCGTAGATCCAAAACGTTTCTTTGGACTTTTTTATTGCAATTTTTAGCAAATGGTGTATAATATAAGAATCTTTAAGGAGGATAGTGTATGACCAATTTTAATATAAATGAAGAAATTGATAGAATTATTGATAATACTTTTGGTACTGCCAATCTTAGATGCTTACAAAGTAAATTATGTGATAAGTTAGAATTAGTAGATAAAATGTTAGAAACGAAAAAAAATTTAGATGCTATTACTTATGTAACAACTCTAGAATTAATAAAAGAAGTATTAGTATTTAAGAATATTAAATATAAGGGAAAAATTTTACATACTAATCCATATGAATTAGTATTAAGTGAAATAGAGCCAGCATTAGATGATTTAACACTAGATTCTTTAATGTTAGTAGTTGACCAGTATAAAAGTATTAATGAAATTAGTTATGGGAAGATAAAGTTTTCAAAACATCAAAAGACTTTAAAAGAAATAGAATCAAGACATGGTGAATTTCAAAAAGTAATAAGTAAACATAAAAGATAAAAAATATAATATTGATGTAAAATAGTAGGACTTTTTGTTACTACTCAGCCATAAATAAATAATTAACACAAAACTAAAGAAATATGATATACTTAAATTGCGAGATGAAACCTATCATAGCAAATTTGGTTATATAACATCTCGCTTTTTTGTGTAGAAAATGATATGTTAAAAACATTAAAGCTATGATAGGAGAAGTAAAATGAGATTACAAAGTTATAATAATAATTTATATCAAATGTATGAAGAAGAATATAATCGGAATATAAAATTATCTAAAGAAATAAAAGAATTAAAGTTAAATAATACTAATTTACAATATGAATTAAAACGTTTTAAG
>DVKQ01000021.1 GCA_018715925.1 Candidatus Onthousia faecipullorum | reverse complement strand
TGAAAAATGTACTATAACAAAACAAACAGATATTAAATTTGATAATGTTTGCGACAATCATAGTATATTAGATTTCTATGATGTCTATGAAGACTATCACTATCATCCCTCAAATTCTACAACATAGCGAATAAAAATGGTAAATGCAACTAAAAGGTTGCATTTTTATAATGGGTAAAATTTAAAAAAATATATTGACAAGTAGTTACATATAATGTTATAGTATGTTTGCTAATTAAATTGGTTTTGCCTTGGGCAAAATTTTATTTAAAAGTAAAAATGATACACCTGGATATGTGTAAAGAAAGGAGTTAATGATTACAATGCCTACAGTAAATCAATTAGTTCGTAAAGGTAGAGGAAGTAAGACTCGTAAGAGTAAGGCTCCAGTACTTTTAGTAGGAGTTAATTCAATTAGAAAGAAACAAACAAATAATCCATCTCCTCAAAAGCGTGGAGTTTGTACTCGTGTTGGTACTAAGACACCTAAGAAACCAAACTCAGCTTTACGTAAGTATGCTCGTGTTAGATTAAGTAATGGTAAGGAAGTAGATACTTATATTCCTGGTATTGGACATAACTTACAAGAGCATAGTGTTGTATTAGTTCGTGGTGGACGTGTTAAGGACTTAATCGGAGTTCGTTATCATATTATTCGTGGCGCACTAGATACAGCAGGAGTTAAAGATAGAAAACAAGGCCGTAGTAAATATGGGGCTAAAAAGCCTAAAAACTAATCAGTGCTAAAATAATATGAAATAATTGGAAGGAGGATAAATTATGCGTAAAAGACGTGCTGTTAAAAGAGATATTTTACCAGATCCTATATATAAGTCTAAGACTGTTGCTAAACTTATTAATACAGTTATGCTTGATGGTAAAAAAGGTGTTGCTCAAACTATCGTTTATGACGCTTTTAATACTGTTAAAGAGAAAACTGGTAAAGATTCGTTAGAAACTTTTAATGAAGCGATGGAAAATATTAAGCCTGCTTTAGAAGTTAAATCTAGAAGAGTAGGTGGTGCTAATTATCAAGTTCCTCAAGAAGTTACTCCAGCAAGAGCTGAGGCTTTAGCTTTACGTTGGTTAGTTACTTTCTCAAGAAAACGTGGAGGACGTGGAATGGCTGATAATTTAGCTAATGAAATTATAGATGCATCTAATGGAACAGGTGCTGCTGTTAAAAAACGTGAAGATACCCACAGAATGGCAGAAGCTAATAAGGCTTATGCTCATTATCGTTGGTAGGAAGGAGAAATTATGGCAAGAGATACGTCTTTAGATAAGACAAGAAACTTTGGAATTATGGCTCATATCGATGCTGGTAAGACTACAACTACTGAACGTATATTATTCCATGGTGGTAATATCCATAAAATTGGAGAGACTCATGATGGTGCTAGTCAAATGGACTGGATGGAACAAGAAAAAGAACGTGGTATTACAATTACATCTGCTGCTACTACAGTGCACTGGAAAAATCATCGTTTTAATATAATTGATACTCCAGGACACGTAGATTTTACTATCGAAGTTAGTCGTAGTTTAAGAGTTTTAGATGGTTCTGTAGCTTTGCTTGATGCTCAAGCTGGTGTTGAACCTCAAATGGAAACAGTTTGGAGACAAGCTGATGAATTTATGGTACCTAGAATTATTTTTGCTAATAAAATGGGTAAAATGGGTGCTGACTTTAATTATAGTCTTAAATCAATAAAAGATCGTTTAGGAGTTAATGCTAAACCAATAGAGTGGCCAATTGGGGCTGAGGATGATTTCCGTGGAGTTATTGATTTAGTTACTATGAAAGCGATAGAGTTTGATGGTAAGCCTGAAGAGGATGCTAAGGAAATAGATATTCCTGCTGATTTAAAAGACTTAGTAGAAGAGAAACATGCTGACTTAATTGATAGTGTTGCTGAATTTGATGATGAAATGATGGAAACATACTTAGAAGGTGGAGAAGTAACTGTTGAAATGATTAAACGTGCTATCCGTAAAGGATGTCTTGCAACTAAGTTTTTCCCAGTTATGTGTGGAGATGCTTTAGGTAATAAAGGTATTAAACCTTTAATGGACGCAGTTATTGATTATTTACCAAGTCCTTTAGATGTAGAATCAATTAAAGGACATAACTTAAAGGGAGAAGAAGAAGTTCGTCATCCAAGTGACTCTGAACCATTTAGTGCTTTAGCATTTAAAGTTATGACTGATCCTTTTGTTGGACGTTTAACATTCTTTAGAGTTTATTCAGGTCATTTAGCTAGTGGTAGTTATGTACTTAACTCTACAAAAGACTCTAAAGAAAGAATTGGTCGTATATTACAAATGCATGCTAATAACCGTAAAGAAATTAGTGATGTATATACTGGTGATATAGCTGCTGCTGTTGGACTTAAGAATACTACTACTGGTGATACATTATGTGATGAGAAGAAACCTATTATCTTAGAGAAACTTGTTGTTCCTGAGCCAGTTATTCAACTTGCTGTTGAACCTAAGAGTAAAGCAGATCAAGATAAGATGGCACTTGCATTACAAAAACTTGCTGAAGAAGATCCAACATTTAAAGTACATACTGATCACGAAACAGGTCAAACTGTTATCGCAGGTATGGGTGAGTTACACCTTGATGTATTAGTTGACCGTATGAAACGTGAATTCCATGTAGAAGCTAATGTTGGTGCACCACAAGTTGCTTATCGTGAAACTATTAAAGCTAGTGCTGATTGTGAAGGTAAATACATTAAACAATCTGGTGGTCGTGGACAATATGGTCACGTTTGGATTAAATTTGAACCAAATCCTGATAAAGGTTATGAATTTGTTGATCAAATCGTAGGTGGTGTTGTTCCTCGTGAATATATTCCTGTTGTTGATAAGGGATTACAAGAAGCAATGCAAACTGGTATTTTAGCAGGATATCCTATGATTGATGTCAAAGCAACATTATTCGATGGTTCTTATCATGATGTTGACTCTAGTGAAATGGCATTTAAAATTGCAGCTAGTATGGCTTTAAAAGAAGCTAAGAATAAATGTCAAGCAACACTTCTTGAACCAATCATGAAAGTTGATGTTACTACACCTGATGAATACTTTGGTAACGTTATGGGTGACTTAACTAGTCGTCGTGGACGTCCACTTGGACAAGAATCTCTTGGAAATGTGGTTAAATTATCAGCAATGGTTCCACTTTCTGAGATGTTTGGTTATGCTACTAACTTACGTAGTAATACTCAAGGTAGAGGTAACTTCGTTATGACATTTGATCATTATGAAGAAGTTCCTAAAAATATTGCTGAAGATATTATTAAAAAGAGTGGAAATTAATAAGAAACTCATAAATTTAGTTCTAAACAGTTGCAAATTTGCTAATTGTTAGATAAAATATATATTGAAATTAAAAGAGGAGGAAAAAAATATGGCAAAACAAAAATTTGATCGTTCAAAACCACATGTTAACATTGGTACAATTGGACACGTAGATCATGGTAAAACTACATTAACTGCAGCTATTACTAAATGTTTACATGATAAAAACCCTGCATGGGCTGATTTTACAGATTATGCAAACATTGATAAAGCTCCAGAAGAAAGAGAACGTGGTATTACAATTAATACTGCACACGTAGAATATCAAACTGAAAAACGTCATTATGCTCACGTTGACTGCCCAGGACATGCTGACTATGTTAAAAACATGATTACTGGAGCTGCTCAAATGGATGGTGCAATTCTTGTAATTGCTGCTACAGATGGAGCTATGGCACAAACTCGTGAACATATCCTATTATCACGTCAAGTTGGAGTACCTCGTATGGTTGTATTCTTAAACAAATGTGATATGGTTGATGATGATGAGTTAATCGATTTAGTTGAAATGGAAGTTCGTGACTTATTAAATGAATATGGTTACGAAGGAGATGAAACTCCTATCATTAAGGGGTCTGCTCTTAAGGCTCTTGAGGGTGATGAAAAATATGTTAACGCTATCTATGAACTTATGGATGCTGTTGATACTTGGATTCCAACTCCTGAACGTGATACTGATAAACCATTCTTAATGAGTATCGAAGATGTATTTACTATCACAGGTCGTGGTACAGTTGTTACTGGACGTGTTGAACGTGGTACATTAAAACTTAATGATGAAGTTGAAATCGTTGGTATTAAACCAACTCAAAAGACAGTTGTTACTGGTATTGAAATGTTTAGAAAACAACTTGATGTTGCAGAAGCTGGAGATAATGCAGGAGTTTTACTTCGTGGTATTTCTCGTGAACAAGTTGAACGTGGACAAGTTTTAGCTAAACCAGGAAGTGTACATCCACATCATAAATTCAAAGCTGAAGTTTATGTACTTAGCAAAGAAGAAGGTGGACGTCATACTCCATTCTTCAGTAACTATCGTCCACAATTCTATTTCAGAACTACTGATGTTACTGGTGTAATTACTTTACCAGAAGGTGTAGAAATGGTTATGCCTGGTGACAATGTAACAATGGATGTTGAATTAATTCACCCAATTGCTATTGAAAAAGGTACTAAGTTCTCTATCCGTGAGGGTGGACGTACTGTTGGTGCTGGTGTTGTTTCTGAAATCGAAGGATAATAGAAACATATTAAGAAGTCTTAGGACTTCTTTTTTTGTTTAATATATGTTATACTTTTTATGGTGTTTATTATGAAAAGAAAAGAGATTATTTTAGGGGTTATTGGTATTATTGTTATAGTAGTGGTGGCTTTCTTTCTTGCTAATATAATTCATGATTATCATGTAGATAATCTTAATAATGAAAGTGATAAGGTAGAAGAAGGGGATAAAATTGAAGTAGATGGGGTTAAAGTAAACTTTAAAACATATAGAGTTGATGAAATCTTCTTTTTAAATGTTCCTGATACTTTTATTATGCTTGATGAAGAGACGTTAAAATCTAAATATAACTATAACGAGCGTCCAGAACTTGTATTTATGAGTAGCGATGATTTGGAACATATTTTTATTAGTACTACTAATGAATCTATGACTGATGATGGTTTACAAACTTACCTTAATAATAGAATTGCTGGTCTTACTAATATGACTATACTAAATAGTGGAATATACCAAAAATATGATAAGACTTTTGCTAGATTAGTGGCAACTGATGCGAATACGTATTATAATCTTAGATTCTTTACTTATGAAGATAAGTTAGTTACTATTGAATTTAATGTTCCTATATCTATTTATCAAGATTATGAAGATGTTATTAATGAAGTTATGGATAGTCTTTGTTTTAGTGAAGATGATATAAAAAAATATTCTAGTAACTAGAATATTTTTTACTTTTTCTTTTGTTTGTTTAAATTTTTATATAAATTATATGGTAGGGGACTAATGATTAGTTCAAACTCACCAATATATTCAGTAACTAAGGAATTAAAACCTAATTTCATTTCGTTAAGACCACTATATTTGTTTATCTTTGTAAATTCTCCACTTACAGCATTTAAATTTATGTATTTAAAGTTCTTATTTTTGTAGTCATTAATCATTTTCCATTTTATAAGATAGTTAGGATTTAAAGTTTTAAAACTTTGATTAAAGCCTTCTATTACTAAGTAACATACATTATCATAAGAAAGATTAAGAGCAGTTCCTACGATTAAGCCATCTGGATTATCTTTTAATAATTTAGTAGCCCAGACAAGATTCTTTTTGTATGTGTTTACTAATTTGTCAGATTCCATTTTTTCATTGATTAGTTTTCTTTTAGCGTTAACATTATTAGTTACTTGTATCTTATTAGCTAGTTCGTTGTTTTCTTCTATTTCTTTTTCATATTGTAATCTACTAGTAATAACAAATGTCTCAGTATTTAACTTGGCAAAATATAAATCAATATTATTTTCAAAATTATTATATAAATCTATGTAGTAATTTAAAGGCTTATCATATTTCTTTTTAATTAGTTCATAAAATATATTTAATTCTTCTTTACTTCCTTTATATATTTCAATACCACTTCTTATCGCTTTCTTAATCTTATGTCTTACTCTCTTTTCAAAACTTTGATAGATATCTTTAATATCATTATCAAGGGTTATAATCGCTTCAAATCTAGGCTTTTTGCTTTCAAAAAATAAATTAGGACCTAGATAGTTATAGCCAGATGCTTTTAAATTTTCTAAAGCAAAATTTGCTTCATTATTAATATTCATTATTTTACCATCTTTATTTCTAATATTAACAGGAAGATATGGATCGATAGTTATAGAGATAAAACCTTGTTTACTTAGTAGTTTTTTTAGTCTTGTAGTAAATTCTTTTAAGTTATTAATATTTGTATAGTCGAAAAGAAAACCTCTTGGAGCATAGGCAATTTTATAATTCATAAATACTTCTTTATATAGTAGTAAAGATGCTCCTAATAAGTTACCTAAGTCATCTATAATACCTATATAATGGATATCATAGCCAGTATTTTTTATAGTTTTACCATATGCTGACGTTTGATAATAGTTACGGTATTTATGAGTATTTGCAAATTTGTCAAAACTTATTTCATCTAAAGTTATTATCTTCATATACTCTACTTCCTTTTCTTTTATTAAATTATATCAGTATATTTGTTACTTTTCAATTAAAGGGTTTAAATATTTTGATAATTTAGTATAATGTTAGTAGAGAAATGAGGAATGATTATGTTTGATAATAAAAAAATATTGGTATTAGGGATGGCTCGTAGTGGGTATGAAGTATGTAAATATTTAAGTAAACATAATAATACTATTATTTTAAATGATGGAGGAAGTAGGGATAGGCAGGACGATATGAAAGTAAAAGAGTTAGAGAACTTAGGTATTACTTTAATATTTGATAGTCATCCTGATGATTTACTTGATGATAGTTTTGATTATATCATTAAAAATCCTGGTATTAGAAATGATCATAAGTATGTAATTAAGGCTAAAGAGTTAGGAATAGAAGTTATTAATGAGGCAGAGATGGCTTATAGATTATTAAGAGATGATGTTACATTAATTGGTATTACTGGTACTAATGGTAAGACTACTACGACAACTCTTACTTATGAGATGATTAAAAAATCTGGTAAAAGAGTACATTTAGCAGGTAATATTGGTTATCCTTTATGTAGTTTTTTAGAAAAGTTAGAGAGTGGAGATATTATCGTTATGGAAGTATCTTGTCAACAACTTGCTAATATGGATAAATTTAATCCTCATATTGCTTTAATGACTAATTTATCAGAAGCTCATATAGATTTTTTTGGTAGTTATGATGCTTATAAAGAAGATAAACTTAAACTATTTAAAAATCAGCGTGATGATGATATTGCAATACTAAATATAGAAAATGATGAAGTAATGAAGGGTACTACTGATATTAAGAGTAATGTTAAGTACTTTTCTTCTAAACGAGAGATAAATGGGGCTTATATGTTAGATGATAAACTTTATTACTATGATGAATTTATTATGAATAGAGATGAGTTCTTACTTAAAGGTAATCATAATGTTGAGAATGCTTTAGGGGCAATGATGATTGCTAAAGAAGTAGGAGTTGATAATGTGTCTATAGTTTCTGTCTTAAAGACATTTACTGGGGTTAGACACAGATTAGAGTTTATTGATAAAGTTAATGGAGTATCTTATTATAATGATACAGAGGCGACTAATACCAAGTGTACCCAGATAGCATTATCATCATTTGATAAGAATGTTATCTTAATACTTGGAGGTTTAGAAAGAGGTCAAGACTTTCATGATTTAGATAACTTTATTAGTCCTGTTAAAGAGATAGTTGGTATTGGAGAGTGTAGAGATAGAGTTAAAGAATATGGAGATAGTGTTGGTATTAAGACTAATACTTTTGAAAAATTAAGTGAAGCGATGGATTATATCAATAGCGTTGTAGAAAGTGGTGATACGGTGTTACTTAGTCCTGCTTCTGCATCATGGGATCAGTATAAACAATGTGAGGATAGAGGGGATGAATTTAGAGACATAGTTAGGAGTTTTAAAGATAATGAAAAATAGTATAAATAGTGCAAAAAAAGGAAATAAAGAATTGATTAATTTACTTATTGATGTGGTAAATGAAAATAATGTAGATATACAAGAAGATAGTTTATCAATAATACATGATATTATTTTGGAATATAAGGTGTTATGTGAGCATTTAAGAAAAGATTATGTTGTAGGAGATTTAGATACATTTAAAATGGCATCCTGTATGATGGTTGCTGTTAATAAACATGGCTTTACTGAAGATAAGTTTGTTAATGCTTCTATAGCAGTGGATACAGCATATAAAATGTGTGAGAAACCTTATACTAATATAAAAAAAGATATTACAATAAAATTAGAAGAAGTTGATTTTAAAGAAGTGTTTAAAGATGATATGGAGTTTTATCAGGATTCAAAAAATAGGTTAATTACTTCTTTGATTTGTGGAAATGGTTCTTCTTTGACTTACTTTTTAAATTTAGAGCAGTTTTATAATGTTGCTTTAGAAAAGAAATATCAATATATTAAAATGGCTGTTTGTAAAAAAAGAAGGAAAATAAAATATTAATTTTGTTATTGACTTTAAGGAGGTTTAAATACGATGACTAGTTTTTAAAGATGAAGATTATAATACTTTGGTACTTACTTTTGATAAGAATAGTGATATAGTTACTTTTGAAAGCGATATAAGGGAAGCGGAAGAGTTAGGATTTAAATATTTATTTAGAGTGTTTGTTACTTATGGGAGAAATACACCGCTTAATTATGTGTCTAAAATTAACGAGCTTAATTTACAAGTTGATGAGCTTTTAAAAGAAAGTTTGCTTACTGATGTTTCCTATACTGCTAGTGTATTAGGAGATTTTTATCCTGAGTCTTATGGTTGTCGTTGCAGAGGAAAGAGATGGCTGTAGTATTGTTCCTGTAAATTTGCTTTCTGCATTATCAATTAGTGAGTTTAAAAATAAGAAAAATGTGAAACAAAATATCAAAAAGTGTTAGAAAGTGTTTCACATTTTTTTGTTTTCGATGTATAATATATTTAAGAAAGGGGCGATATTTATGAATAATAATGTTGAAATAATGAACACCTTACATTATAAACATAATTTAGAAGAACAACTTAATAATATGATTTGTGGTTCTGTTGAAGTTAGAGGAAAAGATGAAAAGAGATATATTTATGTACACTATAGAGAGCTTGGTAGAAATGTATCTAAGTATGTGGGAGAATATAGTGATGATTTGTATAATCTGATTTTAAATAATAATTTAAAGTCTAAAGAGTTAAAGAAAGAAATAAAGGCTTTAGAGAAAAAATTAAAGGAGTTAAATTATCAAGATAGTGAACTTAGTGAAGAAGTTAAACTTAATATAGATTTTGCTAAGAGAAACTTAGTAGATTCTATTTATAATCAGGCGATGTTAGAAGGTGTAGTTACTACTTATGACAATATAAATAATATTTTAAACAGCGGTAAAGTAAATGGAATGACTTCTACTGATATTATGAAAGTTGTTAATTTAAAACATGCATGGGAATTTGTTTTAGATGAAAATGTTATTATGGCAGAAGAGAACTTTTCTTTCTTATCGCAGATTAATAAATTAGTTCTTGAGGGCTTTTATTATAATGCAGGTAAGGTTAGAAGTACTCCTGCTAAAATAGGTGGAACTAGTTGGATGCCTAGTATTCCTATAGAAAGTCAGGTAGTAGAAGAGCTTAATGACCTTTTAAATAGTAAATTGGATGATGTTAGTCTTGCAATAGAGTTATTATTATATGTTATGAAAAGACAGATATTTATAGATGGTAATAAGAGAACTGCTGTTATTCTTGCTAACCATCATTTGATATCAAGAGGATTAGGTATTATCTCTATTCCAGGAGATTTAGTGGAAGATTATAAGAAACTGTTAATTATGTATTATGAGGGAAAAGATACTGATAAGATAAAGAAGTTTTTAGGAGATAAATGTTATATTAGTTTGAAAGGATGATTAAAAATGAAAAGAATGGAAAAAAATGATGAATTGATGCTTATATATACTTTTAATTCTAGTAATGCTGTTATTCCAGAATGTCAGAGAGATTTGTATGAGGCATCATTGTTAGGTATTAAAAATGTTAGACTATTTCAGTCTTTTACTGATGAAGATAGAGAAGTGGATTTCTTGCGAAGCCAAAAAGTTTGTGACAAATTAGTTAAAACTTGTCAAATATTAGGTTATGATTTAATAGAAATTAATGGTTCAATTAAAGGTAAAGGTTTTTCTTCTCAAATTGTTTCTTATGATAGAGATAGTAGATTAATAAAACCTACTAGATGGTTTAATCTTAAAAATTTTATAGATAATAATTTTAGTGCTTTAGAAAATAGAGAAAGTGTGGGTAAAAGATTAATTAAAAGAAATGAAAGTGTTAATAATAAAATATAGATGTAACATTAGAATTTCTTTGATAGAATAATGATAACATCAATAAAAGCATATAAAAAATGATAATGGTTGTGGTAAAAGCATGGAGAGGTGATTTGTTTGTATAAAAATAATGATGAATTAAATAAAATTTTAGACGAATTATTGTTAAGTGGAGAAAATGAATGCGTAGAATTTAAAAGAGCTGAAAATAATTTTGATGTCGATACTTTAGGTAAATATTTCTCTGCATTGGGTAATGAGGCAAATTTAAAAAATAGGCAGTATTCTTGGATAGTTTTTGGTGTGGATGATAAAACACATAAGTTAACAAACTCAAGGTTTTGTAGCGATAATAATTTTAACAAAATAAAGAAGCAAATTTCTGATAATACTACTGATAATATTAGTTTTATTGAAATATATGCTTTTATAAGGGATAACAAACGAGTAATTATGTTTCAAGTTCCTGCTGCATCTGGGGTACCAATCAGTTGGAAGGGTTTTTCATATGGTAGGGATGGGGAAACATTAAGACCTTTAGCTTCTAACAAGGTTGAACAAATAAAGTCAACGGCAAATTATGATTGGTCAAGACAAATTATAGAAAAGGCAACAATAGATAATTTAGATAAAGAGGCAATTAGAGTGGCAAGAGAACAATTTAAAGTAAAATATAAGGGAAAAAGTATTGCTGATGAAATAGATAGTTTATCTGATATTGATTTTTTAAATAAAGCTAAGTTGACTCTTAATGGTAAGATTACTATGGCTTGTATGTTGTTATTAGGTAATAATGATTATGACTATTTAATGAATGGATATACTCCAAAAATGACATGGAAACTTTATGATGATTTTAATG
The DNA here is from genome assembly GCA_018715925.1 of Candidatus Onthousia faecipullorum. GTDB lineage: Bacteria > Bacillota_I > Bacilli_A > RF39 > UBA660 > Onthousia > Onthousia faecipullorum. Next base: position 1,143 of record DVKQ01000021.1, on the reverse strand, counting down.
TAATAGATTATGAACATTTTGGTATACCTTTTATAATTAATGTAGAAAAATTAAGGTCTAAAATAAGAAATTTAAGATATAGATATATGATAAATGATAATACATTATTTCCAAATGAAGTAGATCAATATGATAATTATATTCTTAGGGAATTAATTAATAATTGTATTGTACATCAAGATTATAAGTTGCGTGGTAATATAAATGTCATGGAATATAAAGATAAGTTAATAATAACTAATGAAGGTAATTTTATTCCTGGATCTATAGAAAATGTATTAAAGGATGGATTTTCATCACCTTATTATAGAAATCAATTTTTAGCTAATGCTATGGTTAATTTAAATATGATTGATACTGTTGGTAGTGGAATTAGAAGAGTTTATGATATTCAAAAGAAAAAATTTTTTCCTATGCCAGATTATGATTTAAGTGAGAAAGATCGTGTTAAAGTCACTTTATATGGAAAAATAATTGATGAAAAATATAGCAAAATATTATTTGAAAAAACTAATTTAAGTATTGATAAAGTAATGTTACTTGATAGAGTACAAAAAGGTTTTGTAATTACAAAGGAACAAAGTGATCATCTTAGAAAAGATAATTTAATTGAAGGTAGATATCCAAATATTTATATTTCATCTGATATTGCTAAAATAACAGGTGCTAAGGAAGAATATGTATATAATTCTGGTTTGGAAAATGATTTCTATAAAGAAATGATTATTAAATACTTGAATGAGTATGGTTCGGCAAGTAGAAAGGAAATGGTTGCATTATTAAATGATAAACTTCCTAAGTCATTAAATGATAAAAATAAAATTAGTAGAGTTAGATATTTGTTGGATGTTTTGAAAAAGGAAGGCAAAATATATAATGATGCTAAATCTGGTGGTTCTTGTTGGAAACTTAAGTAGTTTTGCCGCTTTTTTGCCGCTTTTTTGCCGCTTTTTTGCCGCTTTTTTAATAAGTAAACTATTTTTTATGAGAAATAATATTCATCTGATAATTATTGACTAAATTAAATTGAAAGTTCCCGTTATTTGGAAAATATAAAATTAAGAGAGAAAGTTCCCATGAAATAAGGGTTCTTTTTTCATAAAACTTGCATTTTTACAAGAAAGTGGTATTATATATCTACCT
>DVKQ01000020.1 GCA_018715925.1 Candidatus Onthousia faecipullorum | reverse complement strand
ATTGCTGCTAAGTATGGAAAGATTAATCATCCAATAGGTATTGACTATAGAGAAAATCATCCATGTATCTATGAGAAACAATTAAAGTTAGTACCTAAAGTATTTTCAAAGGATGAAGAATATGAAGTAGTAGTACCTTCTATGGAAGAGACTTTAGCAGAAAAATTATGTATTATTGCTGAGTCTACTAAGACAGATGTTTTAAATACAAGAACAAAAGATTTCTATGATATTTATCACTTACATGGTGGAGATTATGACTTAGATAAGTTTTCTTATTATTTTGAAAAGATGCTTCAAGATAGAGGAAAAGTTAGGGATATTTATAGTCTAAATACTGATTATCTTAATAATGAATTTATAGAAAAGCACGAAAGAGTTTGGGAAAGTAATAAGGGACACTATGAATTTTTAGATGATGAAGTTGATTTAAAAGGGGCAGTTTATTATACAAAGAGTACTTTAAAAGAACAGTCTCAAAGAATAAGACAGGGTAAAAATAAAGTTTATAAGATATAGATTTATCTAAAATTTTACAGTTTTAGTAATAAAATATAAAAAATATTATAGTGATGAGTTTTATGTGTTAAAATATTAAGTATAAGAAAGTTAATTTTATATTGACTTCTTATAAAGTATGATTTATAAGAAGTCATACATCTCGAGGTTAGTCCTCACTAGTAACGAGTTTTGGAACGAAGCTGGTAACAGTTAGTTTAAGCGTAGACAAATTAAGGTAAATATATATGATATGTGATGAATTATATTACTAAAAGCCGTATGTAGGAAATCTGCACGTACGGATTTGTGAGGGCTATATAGAGTAATCTATATTTTCTACTTGATAGTTACAATAATTAGAGTTCTATTATTTAAATTAATATGTAGTAATATCTATTTTACAATAGAACCTATATCATCAGTAATAAGAGCTTGTTTTAACATACCAGGTTTATTTATATTAAAGACAATAATAGGAATAGATTCTTCCATACATAGAGTAATTGCTGTTAAGTCCATTACTTTTAACTTTTTATTTAACACTTCATTATATGTTGTTTCTTTAATTAATTTGGCATCTTTATACTTTTTAGGATCTTTATCATAAATACCATCTACATTAGTTGCTTTTACTAAAATATCAGCATTAATCTCTGCTGCCCTTAAAGCTGCTGCTGTATCTGTTGAAAAGAAAGGATTACCTGTTCCACAACCAAATATTACAATGCGTCCTTTTTCTAAATGTTTTTCACACTTTTCACGAAGATAGAACTCAGCAACTTTACGCATTTCAATAGCAGTTTCAACTCTAACTGGAACATCTATTTGTCTAAAAGCATCTTGTAGAGCTAGAGCATTCATAGTAGTTGCAAGCATACCTATATAATCAGATGTTTGTCGCTCCATAAAGTCATTCGCCTTACCTCGCCAGAAGTTTCCTCCTCCTACAACTATAGCGATAGAAAATCCCATATCAAGACACTCTTTAATTTCTTTAGCAATTTCTATTACTCTTTCAAAGTCAATGCCATTATCTTTAGAACCACTTAAGGTTTCTCCTGATAGTTTTAATAAAATTCTTTTTTTATTCATAGTTTCACTTCCTTGATACTAGTATACCATGTCGTATTTTTAGTAGCAATTTTTTCTTTAAAAAATAAATTATCTTTGTTATACTTTAAGTATAGCGAAAGGATAGTGATTAAATGAAATATGTTTATGCCTTTAGTGAAGGCAATAAGGATATGAGGGAGTTGTTAGGAGGAAAAGGAGCTAATCTTGCTGAGATGACAAGAATTGGACTACCTGTACCACGTGGGTTTACTGTAACAACTGAAGCTTGCTTAAAATACTATAAAGATAATGAAGAGATTAGTGATGATATTAAAGAAGAAATCTTTAAAGAATTAGCTAATCTTGAAAAGTTAACTGGTAAGAAGATGGGTGATGATAAAAATCCATTATTAGTATCAGTTAGAAGTGGAGCGAGAAGTTCTATGCCAGGAATGATGGATACAATACTTAATCTTGGTATGAATGATGAAGTAGTAGAGACACTTGCAAAACTTACTAATAATAAAAGATTTGCTTATGACTGTTATCGTAGATTTATTCAAATGTTTGCAGATGTAGTTATGGGCTTTCCAAAGAGTTCTTTTGAATATTTATTTGAAGACATTAAAAAAGAGAAGAAAGTAGAACTTGATACTGATTTAACAGAAGATGACTTGGTTGAAGTTGTTGATAGATATAAAGATGAATATAAAAAACATGCAGGTGAGGAGTTCCCACAAGATGCTAAATTACAACTAATTGAAGCGGTAAAAGCTGTATTTAGAAGTTGGAATAATGATAGAGCGATTACTTATAGACGTCTTAATGATATTCCAGGTGATTGGGGTACTGCTGTTAATGTTCAAGAGATGGTTTATGGTAATATGGGGAATACTAGTGGAACAGGTGTAGCATTCACAAGAAATCCTGCTACTGGAGAAGCTAAGTTATATGGAGAGTATTTAATTAATGCACAAGGAGAAGATGTAGTTGCAGGTATTAGAACTCCACAGTCTATTGATACTTTAAAAGAAGTTATGCCAGAGTGTTTCGATGAATTTGTTAAGATATGTAAAACGCTAGAAGACCATTATAAAGATATGCAAGATATGGAGTTTACTATTGAAAATGGTAAGTTGTTTATGCTTCAAACTAGAAGTGGTAAAAGAACAGCAGAAGCTGCTCTTAGAATTGCTGTTGAGTTAGTTTCTGAAGGTAAAATTACTAAAGAAGAAGCACTTTTAAGAGTAGAGCCTAAACAATTAGAACAATTACTTCATCCTGCTTTTGATAAAGAAGCCTTAAGTAAAGTGAAAGTTATTGGTAAAGGTTTAGCAGCATCACCTGGGGCTGCTACTGGACATTTATACTTTAGTGCCGAAGACGTTATGAAAGCACATGATGATGGAGTAGAAGATATAATATTAGCAAGAGAAGAGACATCTCCAGAAGACATTGAAGGAATGAATATCGCTCGTGGTATTTTAACAGTTAGAGGCGGAATGACATCACATGCTGCTGTTGTCGCTCGTGGTATGGGTACTTGCTGTGTGTCAGGATGTTCTGATGTCGTAGTTGATGTTAATAAAAAGATACTTACTACAAAAGACGGTAAAGTATTTAAAGAAGGAGACTACATTAGCTTAGATGGTTCTACTGGTAATGTCTATGGAGAAGAGATAAAAACAGTTCCTGCATCTATTAGTGGAAACTTTGAAACATTCATGAATTGGGCAGATGAGATAGCAGACTTAGAAGTTAGAACTAATGCTGATAATCCTAGAGATGCTAAAGTTGCAAGAGATTTTGGTGCTAAAGGTATTGGACTTTGTCGTACAGAGCATATGTTCTTTGATAGTGAGAGGATTTTTAACTTTAGAAAGATGATAGTAGCACCTACTTTAGAAAAACGTGAAGAAGCACTTGATGCAATATTACCTTATCAAAAAGATGACTTTAAAGAGTTATTTAAAGTAATGGATGGTTATGAAGTTACTATTAGATTCTTAGATCCACCACTACATGAGTTCTTACCTCATACTGATGATGAGATTAAAGCACTTGCAAAAGACTTAGATATGAGTTTTGACTCTTTAAAAAATAAAGTAGAGTCATTAAAAGAATTTAATCCAATGATGGGTCATCGTGGATGTCGTCTTGCTGTTACTTATCCTGAGATTGCCATTATGCAGACAAAAGCTGTTATAAATGCTGCTTTAGAAGTAGAAAAAGAAGGTATTAAAGTAACACCTGAAATTATGATACCTTTAGTAGGGGATGTTAATGAATTAAAATATGTTAAGAATATAGTAGTTGAAACAGCAGATGCTATTATTAAAGACAATAACAGTGATTTAACATATAAAGTAGGTACAATGATAGAAATACCTAGAGCTGCTCTTTTAGCAGATCAAATAGCTGAGGAAGCAGAGTTCTTTAGCTTTGGTACTAATGACTTAACACAAATGACTTATGGATTCTCAAGAGATGATGCTTCTAAATTCTTAACTGATTACTATGATAAGAAAATCTTTACAAATGATCCTTTCGCAAGCCTAGATACTGTTGGTGTTGGTAAGTTAGTAAAAACGGCTGCTGAACTTGGTAGAAGTACAAGAAGCGATATCAAACTAGGTATCTGTGGAGAACATGGAGGAGATCCTAAGAGTATAGCTTTCTGCCAAAAAGTTGGTCTTAACTATGTTTCTTGTAGTCCATTTAGAGTACCTGTAGCAAGACTTGCTGCTGCAAGGGCTAAATTAGAGAATTAATTATGTCTTTATACGATAGAATGCTTAATATTGCTAATCTAAATAAAGAATCTATTATTAAGAAAGCAATAGAGAATACTAAAAGTGATTTAGATGGATTAGATTATGAGAGAATGTGTTTAGTATATAATTGGTACTTATATGAGAATTTAAAAGATATGTCATGTCTTGCTTATATAGTAGATACTGATGATTTAGAATTTCATTATAAACATAGATTTGTTTTAGTACCAACTGATGATAGAAATTACTATTTAGCAGATTTAACTTATAAACAATTTGGTAAAGATGATGAAGTGCTAAATAAGTTATATAATGATGGTTATGAAATGCTAGATAATGAGAAATATAATTATTATCTTAATAAAGTAACTGGTACTAATAAAGATATAACAATTGATGAAAGCTTATTTAGGGAAGCAAAGGGACTTGGTAAATAATATCAAGTCTTTTGGTTATTATTTTAACTATAAAAACAGTTATATTTCTTAAACCTACGAATATAATATAAATGTATACTTATTGACATTTTTGTGACTTTTTTTCAAAATGTCCGCTTTTGTACTTTCGTTTACAAAACAAAATGTCCTATTATAAAAATTAGTAAAAAAAATTGATTTACAAAACAAAATGTCCTAAAATACACTTCCGGAAAGGAGGTGTATTTTTATGGTTAAATTAGTAGATAAAGAATTATACAGCGAAACTATTAAAAAAGTTCTTTCTAAAGACCTAACTCAAAAAGAAG
>DVKQ01000019.1 GCA_018715925.1 Candidatus Onthousia faecipullorum | reverse complement strand
ATTTTGTTATTAATGATAATGGACTCATCAATAACACCCCCTTTATTCGATTGATGATAACTCTGCAATATAAATAGTTTGTGTAGAACTATCATCTTTAGTACAGGTAATAAGTGTAAGTGTTGTCTTATCATAATTTCTTTTTATTGAAACTGTACCTGTATTTTGTTCTTTATATATATTTGTAATCTTATATCTGTAATTTAATCCTGCGTAGGTAACTATCGCTTCATCTCCTATTTCTAGTTTATATAAATTCCTAAAGAAAGAATTCCAACCAGTACCAGAGTGTCCTGCTATTATTAAGTTACCATTAGTAACATCAGGCATATCACTGCCTTTTATTATTTCAATATTAGCATCAACATTGTTGAGACTAGAATTGATATTGTAAAAACCCCTTCTAAAACTTATTTTTGATATTTCTAAGTAACCAATATAACTTTCAATATCTTGATAATTTTGTTCTTCTGTTACATTTTCTTCATCAGTCATTACTTCTATTGTATTAACACTATATACTTCTGTCTCGTTTTCATTATATATCTGTTCGTTCATATAGTCATAGGCAAGTAACTTTTTATCATTGATGAAGTTATAAAAAGAGAAGAATCCTCCAATTGTTATTACAAAGGCTCCAATTAGAGCGACTGTACTAGGAGAGATTCTTTTCTTATTATTTAACTTTTTGTTTCTTACCATTGTAGTATACGAATCCTACTCCGGATATTAAAAGCATTGATCCAAATATAGTACTTATTAGGGATTTATTACTTCCAGTAAATGGAACTTCTACAATTTCGTTATTTTCAAAGATAACTAAAGCGGTAGGTGTTTCATCACTGATTGTGAATTTATAAATATCATCACTTTTCTTATAACCCTCTGGAGCCTCTACTTCTTCTACTGTATATTCACCATCTTTAAGTCCTGTAATAGTATGTGGTTCAGTAGTAGTTACAAACTGTTCTATCACTTTACCAGTACTATCTTTAACTACTAGTGTTGCTCCACTTAGAGGATTACCTGTCTCTTTATCTACTTTTAAGATGTTTACTAATTTTTCAATAGGTGTATTTTCTATAGTAATTTCTGCTTTATTATTAGTATCACTTATTGTAAAGGTAAAGATTTCATCTGTTTTTTCATATCCAGCAGGTGCTTCAATTTCCTCTACTGTATATTTACCATCTGTAAGGTTTTCTATAATATGTGATTCTGTTGTAGTTGTGAAAGTTTCTATTACTTCACCTTCACTATTTTTTACTACAAGTACGGCTCCTGCTACTGGATCTTTAGTAATACTATCAATTTTTATAATTTCTGCTGTTTTTTCGATAGCTTCGTTTTCTATTTTAATAGTAGCAGAATTATTAGTATCACTTATTGTAAAGGTAAAGATTTCATCTGTTTTCTTATATCCTGCTGGTGCTTTCTCTTCTTCTACTGTATATTTGCCATCAGCAAGATTTTTTATTACATGTGCTTCTTCTGTTGTTGTAAATCTTTCTACTACTTTACCACTACTATTTTTTACTACTAGTACCGCTCCTGCTACGGCTTTTCCTGTATCTTTATCTACTTTTATAATAGTAGCACTCTTTTCGATAGGCTCATTTTCTATTGTTATAGTAGCATGATTATTAGTATCACTTATTGTAAAGGTAAAGACTTCATCTGTTTTCTTATATCCTGCTGGTGCTTTCTCTTCTTCTACTGTATATTTGCCATCAGCAAGATTTTTTATTACATGTGCTTCTTCTGTTGTTGTAAATCTCTCTACTACTTTACCAGTACTATTTTTTACTACTAGTACCGCTCCTGCTACGGCTTTTCCTGTATCTTTATCTACTTTTATAATAGTAGCACTCTTTTCAATTGCTTTATTTTTAATTGTTAGTTTTATATTGTTATTTGTATCACTTATTGTAAAGCTGTAAGTTTTATCTAGTTTTACATATCCAGCTGGAGCTTTAGTCTCTTTTATTGTATAAGTTCCATTTGCAAGATTATCTATAACATGAGCTTCAGTTGTAGTTGTAAATGTTTCAACTGTTTTACCAGCACTATCTTTTATAACGAACTCAGCTCCTGCTAAAGCTTTATTAGTATCTGCATCTACTTTTATAATAGTTGCTTTCTTATCAATTGCTTTATTCTTAAATCTGATAGCAATGTTTCTATTAGTATCACTTATTGTAAATTCTACTACTTGGTCATTTAATGTATAACCATCTGGAGCTTCTGTTTCTTGTAAGGTATAAGTACCATTAGGTAAGTTTTTAATTACATGTGATGAAGTAGTTGAAGTCCAACTTGCAACTGTTTTACCAGCACTATCTTTTACTACAAACTTAGCTCCTGCTAAAGATTTATTGGTATCAGCATCAATTTTTGTAATTGTAACTTTACTTGTTTCAAGTGTTAAATTTGTTGTATCTGTTACTGTTGATGTTTCTGGATATAGTAATGATCCAAATACACTTTGTTTTGTAGGATTGCTTGATTTATATTTATATGCTTTATTAATTGAACCTGTCGCTGTTACTTTTACGGAAATATTGAGACTTCCAACATCTACATTATCAACAGGAATTCTTATCTTAAAACTTTCAGATTGTCCAAAAGATGAAGATGAAGCATTAGTATTAGCATTTACTACCTCAGTTCCACTAGGTGCATTACTTAAGGATACTGTATAGTTTCCTGTTACATATAATGTATTTACACTAATAGCAGCTGACTCATAATATTTTTTATCACTTGATAAATTTAGTGAACTATCATTATTTACAAGTTTAATTGCAGGTGTTGCATAAGAGGTAACTTTTCCAGCCCCTTCTACTAATTCAATAATATATGGTCTTAAATTATATGGATCACTTCCTGTAGTTTTAAATGGTTCAGCTAAGTTATTTCCACCCATGTATAAGTCTTCATACCACCAAACTGCTGCTTGAGTAATATAGTAATCCATGTCATCATTTCCTGTTATACTTACTCTAGGAAAACCATTTGATAGGATATATGCTATACCAGCTGGTGCTTCTCCATCTAATGTCATTGTTACACCATAAGGAATACCTTTATTAAAGTCTTGGCAATAAACATATCCTCCTAAACTACTAGTTAATTTAGCATAATTCCAATCTGCAATATAACCATCTAAAAGTTTCTCACTATTTGCTGTAAATGATTGTGGTGCAGATGAAGCAGCATTAGCACCTGTAAATGTAAATATTCCAAGTGTTGCTACTAAAACTGCAAGTATTAATAATTTAAATTTATGCATTTTTATCTTTTTCATTTAAAATCCCCCCAATTTGTTCGGTATTGTGAAAGGTTATATACTTTCCAATACCCCTTTCCTTTATTTTACAAGGATAAATAGCATATTTTACTAATCACCCCTGTTTTTAACATTTTCTACTATCAAAAAATGACAAATACCTATATAATGATTTTAGAATAAAACAATCATAGAAATGAGGTATTTGTCATGTCTAAAATCATATCACTAATTATTCATTTTTTAAATAGAATTAATAAAATTATTTGGAAAATTATTATCTTTCTTTCTAAATTTATTAAAATTGAAGATATTAATAATCAAAATGATAAGCCAACTAATGAACGTTATCGCTATTTCAAAGTTGATGAACAACCTATCATTGAACCTTTTGTTAAGTTGGAACATAAAGATCATAAACAACTTATCAAAGATAATAATATTAAGCCCGTTAAACGTCGTAATGGTAAATCTATCACTATCGATGTTACTTGTCCTTGCTGTGGAGCCCCTAAAGATTATCTTTATGATAATAATGGTAAACAAACTCAATTTGAATGCAAAGTTTGTTCTCATGTCTTTTCCATTAACCCAAACAAAGATAAAGATATTGTTTTTAAATGTCCTCACTGTACTCATACTTTAGATCATAGAATATCTCGTAATGACTTTGATGTTTATGTTTGTAGAAATCCTAAATGCTCTTACTATTTAAATAATCTAGCCTCTTTAACTCTTTCTGATAAAAAGCTTTATAAAGAACATCCAGAAAAATTAAAACTTCATTATGTTTATCGTAAGTTTAACATTGACTTGCCAAGAATTACTCAAGACTATCGTGACTTTATCAAAACTCCTATTGATATTTCTCGTGCTTATAAATCTCAATATATCATTGGTTTATGTCTTACTTACCACGTTAATTATGGTATGAGTTATAGACAGACTGCCGCTTTACTTCGTGATGTTCATGAAGTCTATATTTCTTATAAGACAGTTGAAAACTATTGCAAAGCCGTCTCCACTATTGTTCATCCAGTATTAGAGTTCTATCCTTATGAACTCTCTGATGTTCTCGCTGCTGATGAAACTTATATCAAAGTTCTTGGTAAGACTAACTATATTTTCTTCTATTTTGATACTATAAAGAAAATTGTTACTTCTTATAGAGTCTTTGAAAAACGTGATTCTCTTTCCTCTATTAAGGCTGCTTATTCTACTCTTTGTAAATATGATAAACTTCCAGAATCTCTTAAAGTTATTTCTGATGGTAATCCTATTTACAATGTGGCTGTTCAGTACTGGACTGAACATGGTTTACCATTTAATCTTTATCAGGTTATTGGTCTTACAAATCAAGATGATACTTCTCGTGAATATAGAAGTCAAAAACAAATTATTGAAAGACACAATAGAACTTTAAAATATTATTATCGTCCTAAAGGTGGCTTTTCTTCTCTTGATAATGCCAATTCTTATATGGTTTTATTTGCTACTTGCTTTAACTTTTTAAGACCTCATTCTGCTTTAAAATATAAAGTACCAGTAGAAATACCTGAACTTCAAAAATGTACTAATATGCCTAATAAATGGATTGAATTAATTAATTTAGGTTACAAATACATGAAGACTTACCATTAAATTTAAAAATATCATTTTTTAATTCTTTTCGCATGCCATAATTTCCATTAATTCTATTTTTCAAAGAACAATTTACTACCTTTTTGATAGTTTTGAATTAAGATTTTCATCTCAATATCATTTTCATCTAGTATGTCTAGTTTTCCATAAAACTTTTCACACTATCATTTGTTTAGTGCCTATATTATAACACTTTTTCTAAAGAAAAGCAATATATTTTCACATGTATGTTAATCCTTTTTTAAAAAGATACCTTATCATTAATAAAAAAGATTCCGATATATATTGTATAATATCTCTTTGGAAAGGAGATGTTTTTATTATATGCATAATAAAGAGTATGCTTTAAAACTTGTTC
>DVKQ01000018.1 GCA_018715925.1 Candidatus Onthousia faecipullorum | reverse complement strand
ACCGCCGCGCAACAACCATGGGTACTCCTCACTTACCATATTTCGATAATCATTATACCAGCCTGCTGTTTCTGATAAGCCATGACTTAAGCACTCGCTTCCATTACAAGCTAAGCTTACATCATTACTTGTATACTTATCATAATATTTACTTTCTAATGTTAATGGTTCGCTAAAGCCTGAACTTGCAGAGATATCATTATAGTTTCCCATCACATACTCCCAGGCTCCTCCACTCATATCATATACTCCATAGATTGTTCCTGTTGTACTGGCTCCTACTCCTTTTCCTGTCATTCCTTCTTCTGTTCTTATATTATTATCATATGTATATTGACATCCATAATCTGTATTTCCGTTTGAAGGGCTTCCATAACTACATCCTGTTATGTACTGATCACTCTTGTTTTGATATACTTCTTTATTCGCCCCTGTGAAGTTTTCATTTCCTAATTTTCCATATCTACTTTGACTTAAATAACTTACAACTGCCCACTCACTATTTTTCATTGCATGTGAGTTCATACTTTCACTAAATCCATATCTATTTCCACTTGCACTTACTTTTGTCGCTACTGTATGGATATTACTTACATTTATATTTCTCCAGCTTGTTACATTTGGTTTTATCATTGCATCTAAAGTAGTTACATTTCCTCCTCCATCTGTTGCACTCGGATTACTACTAGAGGTCTCAAACTTTCCTACCCAGATTCCTGATAATTCTTCATCACCAAATGTAAAAGCATCTGGGGTATACCAACTATTAGATTGTATACCATCACTTACTACATACTTTGCTGTCCCTCTATCTTTTGTAGAAGTACTTACAAATTTTATATCTATCTCTCCTGGCAAAAATTGAGTAGGTATACTATCTAAATAATCTCCTTGTTTTCCATAATAATTTGTTCCATCTTCACTACCGATAGTATAACTATACCTTGGTATCCATACCCACAATGTCTCTATATCATCCATTGATATTGCGGTTCCTACAGGTGCACTTAAATAAGTATCTCTTGTTGATGATGATACTGTAACAGCATTTGCCCACTCCTGTTTATCATAGTTATACCAGTTATTTGTAGAGGAATCTGCTTTTACCCAGTTACTTCCATCATATCTTACGGCAATCATATTACTATCTAACTCTGGGGCATTTGGTTCTATATTTACTCCATCTTGTCCATAAACATTTATTCTTACTGAGAAAGTCTTTCCTCCTCCATCTCCTTGTGGATTATAACTTTCATCTACATACATCCTTAATCTATAGGTATTACTCTCACTACTATTCATACTACTTGTATATAAACTCATTTCATTTGCAGGTCTTCCTGTATAACTATTAGAAGATGCTTCTTCATTATATGTCTCTGGTGTCATTAACTCTTCTTCACTGTTTTCTGTTACTCTTGTTAAATATAACTTAATATACCTATCTTCTAAAGTACCACTTTCCTTTTTAGCACTTATCTCATAATTAATATTTACATCACCAGAGATAGAACTACTAACAGTAAACTCAAAATAATCACTTAAGGTCTTACCTGTTTTATCTGTTGTAGGTAGTGCACCTTCTAAATTAATAACATTATCAGTCTCAGTATATGTCATTGTAATAGATCCAGTTGTTATTGTATTGACTCTTTGTCCTAATCCTGTATAGGTATAAGCAGCATATGACACTCCTACTATTGCAATTACCATTAATAATATTAATCCTAATATCAAGATACTCTTCTTATTCTTTATCATTTATTACTCCTCCTTTAATTTTTTCTAACACTAAAAAGAACAGAATATTCCTATCCTGTCCTTATATCATAACGAAAGAAAGTAATATTATTACTTAAACTACCATACTGGTTAGTTAAGCACCCCCCCCCAGGTAACCATTTGTAAACGGGTGCTAGTTTTTGAAAAATGACGAATTATTTTACCCTGTAGTACCATAATCTTAACCTTCTTTCTATCTATTACAAATATACCACACAAAAAGCATTTTAGTAAATAATTTTTTAAACAATTATCCATTATTTACATATCTTATAATAGGTGTTGAATATGACTATTGACTATAAAGATATAAAGTTATCTTATCAAAAATATGGAAATGGTAAGGAAGTAATAGTAATTCTTCCAGGATGGGGAGAAACTAGAAATACATTTTTAGAAATGATTAATATCTTAATGATAGATTATACTGTTTATATTATAGATTATCCTGGTTTTGGAGACACTCTATTTCCTAATCATAATCTTAATATGTATGATTATAGTGAAATGATTATTAAATTTCTTAATGACTTAAATATATCTAATCCTAATATCATCGCTCACTCTTTTGGTGGTAGAATTGCTATACTTCTATCTTCTAAATACAATATTCCTATTAAAAACCTAATACTAATAGATAGTGCAGGTATTAAGCCTAAATTGACTTTAAAGAAAAAGTTTAGACTAAAACTATATAAAACGCTCCAATCTTTTGCAAATTATCTTCCTAAAAAAATTAAACATAAATTTAAAAAATATTTATTTAATAAGTTCTCTAGTAGTGATTATCAAGCTTTAGATGAAAATATGCGTGAAACTTTTAAAAATATTGTTAACTTAGACCTTACTAAATATTTATCTTCTATTAATACTAATACTCTAATACTATGGGGAGAAAAAGATACTGACACTCCTTTAAAAGATGGTAAATTAATGCATAAAAAAATAACAAATAGTGAGCTTATTATCTTTCCTAATTGTACTCACTATTGTTATTTAGAAAATACTTATGTAATTATTAAAATAATTTTATGTTTTCTTGAGGACTAGAAACGACCTCCGCCGCCGCCGCCTCCGAAGGAACCTCCTCCGCCAATAGAGCCACCACCAAAGCCTCCACCACTTGATGTATGACTAGCAGCGATTGATGATCTTGATGATGCAACTGCAGTATGGATTCCACTATTTATACTAGAATAAATATTAGATGTAATAAAGTAATGATACATATATGGATTATATCCTACATAAGTAGTATCAGTAGTATCCATATTAGGCATCTTAAGTTCCATTTCTTTAGATAACTTATCTGCACAATCTAATACAACTGCATATACTAAATATTTATCCCATAAAGTTACTTCAGGTAACTCTTTTTCATTAAATCTACTAAAGTCTTCTAAAAATCTCTTATGAGCCATCCATTTTGCATAATGATCTGCACCTTTCTTAGTATAAAACTTCCTAGTTATTACAAAGATAATTAACGCTATAATAATAATGATAATTATTATACCAAGCCAAGATAAATCTAAATTAAAACTAATAAATGTTAAAATCAACCCTAATAAACTAAAAATAACCGAAAATCCAACTATTCCTGGAGTCTTAGCAAAGAATTTCTCATTCTTACCTAAAGATTTGCTTTTCCTTATAAAATCATTATATAAATCCATTACATTATTGGCATTACTTAAAGTAGAACAATGTTTCCTTATAGTAGAAAGAACTACTTCTTTACTATTACCTATCTCATTAATAATAAGGTTTAATGCTATTTTTTCTGTTTCACTTAAACTAGCTTCATCATATTCTTGTAATATTAGTTTATAATCATCTTTTAGTTTTCTATCTATAACTTCTACTTTTAAAACTTTCTTATGTATTAAGTTTAATATTGTTGCAGATAAACTCTTCTCAGTTACATTTTTATCTAATAAATACTCTAATACTTCTGGTCCATAACTTCCTGGAAAATCTCTAAAATATTCCATATTAAAGGCTGTCTTCTTCATCTTCTTCTCTCTTAAATAAACACTAACAGCAAGTCCTATTGCAATAACACCCCAAATACTACTTGATATTATTAATATCATATTTTGTCTTTGAATTTTTTCTCTTTCTCTATTCGCTTCATTACTTAACTCTGTTTGATAATCTATAATTGCATCTTTTGCAATTAATCCACTAGTTTTAGTGGCATTAGGTACTAATGATTTATCAAATATTAATCTAACACTAACAGGGTTATAGGCTCCTAAAAAGTTAAATGTACCCAAAGCTTCCTTATTATTAGTTATTTCTATTTCTCCATTTAAAGGTCCATGTAACCATACTCTATAATCACTATCACTACTTGGAAGTATTACTTTAACTTCATAATCTCCTATATTTTCTCTATAACCATCACCTAAAGTATTCCAAGCAAGTTCTGCTATATCTTCATGAACAACTACTACATCAGTAACAGTATACTCTATATAAAAGATTTCATTTAAATCACTAGGATTAAAAAGTTTTAAATTAACTTCATTCATAAAAGTATCATAAGTATATTTAGAAGCTGTTCCATTACTAGCATAACTAACTTCATCAAAATAATTAACACTTCTATTAAAATCATCAAATGTTAAATCTCCATCATCACTAATAGAACCTACTTTGACATCAGTAATACTGCTACCATCATATAAAGTACTATTTCCTTCTATAGCACTAATCTCTCCATTATATGCCCTATTAGTATAACTAGCATAACTAATATCTCTATCCATGCCATTATACTCACCATTCATTTTAATAAGTTCTCTCACCTTAATAGAACCATCACTAAGTATTTCTATCTCACTTAAAAACTTATCAGTAGGCTCTCCATCAAATAAAGAAAAGCTTACTGGTAAAAACATAATAATAAGTACTGCTATTACTATTATAATTGATATTTTATTTTTATTCATGTTCACTCACTCCTCTAGAAAAAAAGCTTGCTATAAGCAAGTCTTAAAATGATACTTTAGGTACTTCTTTATCTTTCTCTTCAATTTCAAAGAAAGACTCTTCTTTAAAGTGTGCAATACTTGCAACTATATTACTTGGAATAGTTTGTACTTTATTATTATAAGTAAGTACTGTATCATTATAAAATTGTCTCATTGTACTTATCTTATCTTCAGTATCTCTTAAATCATTTTGAAGTGAAACAAAGTTCTGATTAGCTTTAAGGTCTGGATATGCTTCTGCTAAAGCGAATAGTCTATTTAACATACCAGTTAACTCTCCACTAGCTTTTATCTCTTCTTCTTTAGTTCCTGCAGTATTAAAACTATTTCTTGCATTAATAACTGCATCTAAAGTAGAACTTTCATGTTTAGCATAACCTTTAACAGTTTCTACTAAATTAGGAATTAAATCTGCTCTTCTTTTAAGTTGAACATCTATTTGACTCCATTGATCTTTAACTCTGTTTCTAAGTTGTACTAAAGAATTATATGTTGCTATATACCAAATAACTAATATTACAATAATTGCAACTATTACAATACCTATAATCATTCCTGTTGACATATTATCACCTCTGTTTTAATTATATACTAAAGAATATAAAAATTATAGTATAAATTTATAAATATTGGTAAAGATATGTCTAGGAGATGATTTTATGAGTATAAAAGACTATATATTAAATAATTTTAAGAATGATAATAAGGAAAGTATTAAAGAAGCGATAGTTGAATCTATTAATTCTAAAGATGAAGTAACTCTACCTGGTATGGGTGTATTTATGGAAATAATTTGGAATAATGCTACTGATGAGATGAAAAATGAGATATTAACAATACTTGAGAATAATCTAAAAGAAAATTAAAGAGACTTATTTTATAGTATGAAAAAGAAACTTATTTGATTTCAAGTTTCTTTTTCTTTAGTACTTTAACTAACATGTCTTTATTATCCTTATAAGTATCATCAAAAATAAATGAATTTAATTTATTATTAATAAAAGCATATATAGCCATGTTATTACCATCTAAATTATCTATAATATTTTTTAAGATTTTTAAATGTTCTTTACTTAGTATTTCAGGCATAGAAATTAATAACCATGGTGTCGAAAGAACAAAGGTAAGATGACCATTATTAGCATAATCTATAGAAAAATTACTAACATCTTCAAAAGTAATTTGTAAATTATGTTCAGAATTTAAAAGTTTCAAACCATTATCATGACTACCACAGATTACAAGATCTTTTTCTAAACTAAATAATTTAGTCTTTTCTCTTAATTCATCAGAAAGAAAAACTTCAACTTTATTTCCTTCAATCATAATTAAACACCCATAGTAACAGTCTCAGGTAAAGTAGAACCACCATCTATTACTATACTAGTACCAGTTATATAACTAGATGCATCACTTGCAAGAAAACATGCAAGTTCTCCTAACTCACTAGGATCTCCTAATCTTTTCATAGGAATACTTTTAGCAATGCCATTTATAACACTTTCTGGGTCATTTGCATTTGTTTCTTTTGCCATACCATCAACCATTGGTGTTCTAATATATCCAGGAAGTATAGCATTAACTCTAATACCATGATCTACTTCTTCACGAGCTAAAGCTTTAGTAAAACCAATAAGCCCAGCTTTAGTAGTTGCATAAGCAACCTCTCCAGAATCTGCAACCATAGGACCAGTAACACTAGATAAATTAATAATACTAGCTTTACCACTACTTCTTAACATTGGAAGTAATACTTTAGTAACATCCCAAGTTCCTTTAATATTTATATTAAAGTGTAAGTCTCTCATCTCATCAGTCATATTCTCAAATGTCTCTAACTTACAAATACCAGCATTATTTACTAAGATATCAATATGGTCATAATATTTCTTAATAATATCAACTACTTGTACTAATAAGTTCTTATTACTAATATCAACATTAATACCTAATACTTTATATCCTTTAGAACCTAATTCATTAACAGTATTAGTTAATTCAGTTGATTTATCTAAAATAACAACAGATGCTCCATATTTTAGTAATGATTCTACAATTCCTTTACCATTACCCATCGCACCACCTGTAACTACTGCAATTTTTCCTTGTAAATTCATATTATCCCTCTTTTCTATTCTTCTTAATTATACTACTTTTTTTCATTTTGTCATACTGTTTATACATATATTGGACACTATTTTCTAAGAAAAAATAGTGATATACATAAAAGCCATCAAAGATAAGTAAAATAAAGAAAATAATAAACATGGCAAATATGTATTTAGTTAAAAATAAGAAAAGTATTGTAAAGAAAACATAGGTTAATGTTATTACTAAATGGATTACTCTTTCTTTTTGAAATAAGTTCATTTTAAATAGAAAATCATCTATTTCTTCTTCACTAAATTTATGATTAGATTTAATTTTACTATCAATATC
This sequence comes from Candidatus Onthousia faecipullorum, assembly GCA_018715925.1. Classification (GTDB taxonomy): domain Bacteria; phylum Bacillota_I; class Bacilli_A; order RF39; family UBA660; genus Onthousia; species Onthousia faecipullorum. Next base: position 10,789 of record DVKQ01000018.1, on the reverse strand, counting down.
TCCAATATATTCTTTCATATACTCTTTCATTTCTCCATCCTTTCAATTATATCTTTTGATGCGATTAAACCAGTCGCAGCTGCTGCCACTATATTACCTGCTTTACCTGCTCCATCACCAACAAAGTAAATGTTTTCCTTATCTATTTTCATATTATTATCAGTAGTAATCTCATTACTAAAGAACTTTATCTCAGGTCCATAAAGAAGAGTCTCTCCATTATTAACACCAGGTACTATCTTATCTAAGACTTCAAGTCCTTCTAAAATATTAGTAATAATTCTATGAGGAAGTGCTAAAGCTAAATCTCCTGCAGTATAATCTTTAAGTGTTGGTTCAACATAATTTTTCTTTATTCTCTCTTTCGTACTACGTCTTCCTCTTCTTAAGTCTTTAAGAGTCTGTAAAATAGGTTTACCACCACCAAGTGTATTAGCAAGTTTTGCAATAGATTCACCATATTCTCTAGTATTAGTAACTGGTTCTGTCAAGTTAATTTTAGAGATAAAAGCAAAGTTAGAGTTAGCAGACTTTACATCTTTTAAAGCATGTCCATTTACACAAATATAACCATAATAATTTTCTTTCGCTACAAAACCTCCTGGATTAGTACAAAATGTTCTAATCTCATCATCATAAGTTTTAGTCTTAATAAATATTGTTGGATCATAAATAATATCTGTAATTTCTTTAAGTATCTCTTTTCTAACTTCTACTCTAACACCTATTTCTATACTTTGAGATGTATAAGGAATATTATACTTATCTGCTAACTCCTGTACCCACTTAGCACCAGTTCTACCAGGAGCGACTATTACATTTTTAGTTTTATATTCTTCATCTTTAGATGATACAACATAATAATCTTTTTCTTTTCTTATATCGCTACATTTAAAATTATCAAGCAAAGTAACACCTAATTTTCTTAAAGCATTTTCCATATCTTCTATATATTTAGGTAGGTAATCACTTCCTAAATGTTTTTGTTTAATAATCAAAAGATTCGCTCCAGCTTTTGCAATTTTCTCATCTAATTTTAGGGCTTCATCCATATTACTAGGATAAGTCTCACTATCCATATTAAACTCATTAAAGATAGATTCTACTTCATCAATTAATTTATAAGCATCACTTTTCTCCATATACTTAAATAAATCTGTCTTACCTAGCTTTGGAATAAAGTTAAGTTTCCCATCAGAAAAAGTTCCCGCTCCACCATATCCTGATAAAATATTACATGGATTACAGTTAACACATGCTATTCCTTTAGAGTTCATTGGACAGACTCTTTTTTCACTAAATTTACCTTCATCTACAAGTAATACTTTTAACTTACTATTACGAGCAAGATTAAGGGAAGCGAAAAGTCCTGCTGGTCCTGCCCCTACTACTATTACATCATACATATTATCACTACCTTACACATTTATTTTACACTAATTTCTCAAAAAAAGAAATATATGATAAAATAAGAAACAAATTAAGAAGGGATAATTATGTATAATATTAAGAAAAATATAGATAGATTAAAAAGAGGAGAACCTACTTTCTTTTTAGAGCCAAATGAAGTTAAAGAAGTAAAAAGATACTTCAAAAAAGATGAGTTTAATATCTTTAAACCATTTATAGAAGCTGAAAAAGTAATTCTTTATAGAGATAAACTTCCTAAAGTAGTATTATTTAAAATAATAACTAAAGATTCTCTTAGACATCAAGATATTTTAGGTAGTATCTTTTCCTTAAATATAGATAAAGAACTATTTGGAGATATCATAATAGATGATAATAACTATTATTTTTATTTATTAGAGTCTATGAAAGATTATTTTTTAACTAACTTTAATAAAATTAAGAACACTTATATTGAACTAGAAGAAATAGATATTAATAGTTTAAAAGATTATAAGAGAAAGTTTAAAGAACTAGAATTAATCATCAAAAGTGAACGAATAGATACTATAGTATCTAATATTACTAACACTTCTAGAAGTAAAGTAAAAGATAAATTTAAAAATAAAGAAGTTATTTTAAACTATGAAGTATTAACTAATCCTTCATATCTCTTAAAAGAAGAAGATATTTTTAGTATTAGAAAATATGGTAAATTTAAATATATTGGTAAAGTCAAACAGACTAAAAAAAATAATTATATTGTTAAGATACACAAATATCTCTAATATAATTATTTTAAAAACTTCTCATTAATCTTTTTAATCATATCATAATCATTCATTCTAAGGACTTTAATTTCTTTATCTTTCATATAAGTATCTACTCTTATAACATCATTATATCTATAATTATCACCATCTATACTAATAAGAACATTTTTACTAACTACTTCTGGTCTTATAGATATTATCTTATCAGATGGTACTATTAAGGAATTTAAAAGACTTCTATAACTTTTAGAGTTTAGTGGTGCGATAGGTGTAAGTTGTAGAGTATGAAATGTATTATAGATAATAGAACCTCCAAAACTAAGGTTATAAGCAGTTGAACCAAATGATGTTGATATTAATAATCCATCCCCTACATAGTTTTCTAATAGTTCATCATTTATTAAGACTTTAAATTTAGAAGTATTAAGTTCTTGTTCTCTTAAAACCATCTCATTTAAAGTAAAATGTTTAAACTTTCCCTCTTTAGTTTCTACTTCTATTTCTCCAATACCAATTTTATCACACTTTAATTCGCCTAAAGTAAGTTTCTTAATAAAAGTATCTATCTCATCAAAACTAATTTCCTGAGCAAATCCAAGAGTACCTGTATTTATACCAATATAATAGCATTTACTATCAAAAGAACTCTCTTTAACCATCCTAAGAAATGCTCCATCCCCACCAATCGCTATTCCTAAATCATAGTTTTTAGTAACTATTTTAAAGTTATTATCCTTTAATTTAGATTTAACAATATCAGCAATTTTTCTAGATTTTAAGTTATCATTAACAAATAGTTTTATTCTATTTATCTTAATCATTTTTCTTCCTATACTTAAATAATACTGATGGCCTATGCCCTTCTCCAGTTCTCATTTTATCAGTTTTAACTACTTTATCTTTAATAATTCTTCTAAAAGCAGGATCTAATAACTTCTTATTAAGTATTACTTCATAAACTTGTTGTAACTCACCTAATGTAAAGTATTCAGGCATCATATTAAAGACGATATCAGTATAATTTAATTTATTTTTTAGCCGTTCTAGACCTGCTAATACTACTAAATCATGATCAAAGGCCAAAACATTTTTTCTCGCTTTAAAACTATATCTATCTGTAGTCTTTTCTCTTAAAGTCTTTTTAATTGATAAATTAATATTCTCAACTCCATTAGTTAAAGAAATATCTACTATATTATCTTTTTCTTCTATTAATATAACATCAAACCAACAAGCATTAGGATTAATCATTTCTGTTAATCTATTCTTATCTACTAAAGCGATAAAAGCTGTTGATACTACTCTTGTTCTTGGATCTCTATTTATAGCATCATAAGTATATAACTGTTCTAAATAGATATTAGATAGATTAGTCTCTCTTTTTAAAACCCTTTTAGCACACTCTTCTAAAGTTTCCGTATTAGAATCTAAAAAACCTCCAGGTAGACACCATTTATCTTTAAAAGGATAATCATCTCTTTTTACTAAAAGAATACTCATCATCTTCTTACTATTTTTACGATAATTATCTACATCTTCACTAGATACACTTATTAAAAGGATATCAGCAGTCATTGATAACTGATCAAAGTCTTTAGCATTATAATCTTTTAAAAACTCTTCTTCGCTCTTATAAACTTTTTCCATACTACACCTCTTTTTCATAAATTGATTATAACACAAACTACTTAATTATATCCAGTAACATTATTATAATCTTATCTATAATATGATCTTTATTTAAAGCTCTGCTCTCTTTATTAACAGTCATCTTTTCTTTATAAAATTTATTATTATCCCTATCATATATACATATATAAACAGTATTATCATCACCACATGGATTATTAGGATCATTTTTATTAAGTTTACCTGTTATTCCTATACCATAATTACTATTGGCAAAACTACTAATCGCTTTACTCATTTCTATTGCAGTTTCCATACTATAAACGGTATATTTATCAATAACTTCTTTCGGTACACCCATTTTAACTTTATATTCATTAGAGTAAGTTACAGCACTAAATTTTAATATTTCACTAGCACCCTCACAATTAGTAATAGCATTAACTACTCCACCACCAGTACAGCTTTCCATTGTTGCAATTGTTTTTTGTCCTAATTGTAAAATATGTATAATTTCTTTAAAGTTCATTTTATCATCCTCATCTTTCTAATAAATATTTTTTTATATCTTTCTTATCTATATCAATAAATGGTACTTGTATTTTACCATCTATTATCTTTAAAAATTCATCTATAGCACAAGCTTTTCTATCATGAAATTCTCTAGGATAATGATTTATATCAGTATCAGGTATCTTTATGCCAATAACTTTATCAAGACCGATTTTATTTTTTATTTGATATTCATCTTCATATATTGAATAACGCTTATTAGAAGACAAATTAGATATATGCCGATAATACTCATAATCATCTTCCACATATTCTGTTTCTATCGTCTCAATTTCCTTAAATATAAAAGCATAAGAAGGAGAAATAAATCTTCTATAAGAACTTTTCCATATATAGTTTTCATCTTTTTTTGATAAAGAAATATAATCTAATCCATTCCAAGTATTTGAAGTAATTGTATTATCACCTTGTAGACGTTTTGATAAAATAGCATTATTCTTTAGAATATTAGGCATTTTTCAAAACGTACCTGATGGTAAAACCAGTTAGGATTAATCTCTATTTTTCCTATCATATTGTATCAACTTACTTTCTTGAGTAATATTTTATTTACTATATAACTTATTTCTTATTATATAATCTAAAACTTTATCATCTAAATAATCTTTCACTCTTTTATTATTATATATCATTTCTCTAATTTTAGTAGAAGATATTTCATTTTCTTCTATTTCCGTAACAATAATATTATCTTTATAGTCTTTATATTTTTTTAATAATGTATTTATATCAAAAGTATTTCTTTTAATAACTAGTAATTTATTATTAGATAGAATATCTTCTCCCTTCTTCCACTTATCTATATAACTTAAATTATCAGTTCCACAAATAAAATATATCTCATCATCTTTATATTTATTTTTAAAGTAATTAAGCGTCTCATAAGTATAAACAACATGTTCTTTTAATTCATAATTACTAACTTCTAAATTATTATTATCACGACACATTAATTTAAGCATCTCAAATCTTACTTTATCACTTAAAAGATTATTTTTATACTTATATTTACTACCTGTTGGTACAAAGATAACTTTTTCAACATAATGTTTTTCTATAAGAGTTAAAGCTATTTCCTTATGCATTTTATGAGGAGGATTAAAACTCCCTCCAAAGATACCTATTTTCATAAAGTTTTCTCACCTCTTAACTTTAATATCTTTTCTTTACCATTTAATAGAGGTGTTAGAGACTCTTTATTATGTAAAGCATTAATTATTTCGGCAATATTCATTGAACAGTCTACTGTATGAAACCAAGGCTTATCTTTAAATTTTTTTGGTATATAAGAAAGATTAGTAGTATAAAGTTTATCAAAAGTATTATCTAGATATGCTTTATCAAAAGCATCTATTCCTTCTGTAAATAAGGCAAATGTAGCGATAAAATATACTTTTCTAGCTTTCTTTTCTTTTAACATTTTTCCTACTTCTAACATAGATGTTCCTGATGCAATCATATCATCAACTACTAAAATATCTTTACCTTTAACATCACTACCCATATAAGTATGTTCAATTATAGGATTCTTACCATTGATAACACGAGATAAATCACGTCTTTTATAGAAAACTCCTACGTCACTATCTAGAAGTTCTGCATAGTATCTAGCTCTCTCCATCGCTCCCATATCTGGACTTATTACTAAAATATCTTCTAAATCTTCAGTTTGTAACAAATCTCCTAAGATTGTATTTGTAGGATAAAAGTTTTCAAATGGAAGATTAGGGATTGCATTAGAAACATTAGGATCATGGGCATCAAAAGTAATAATATGATTAACACCTAGTCGTTCTAATTCTTGTAGAGCAAGAGCACAGTCAAGTGATTCTCTTCCTTTTCTTTTATGTTGTCTTGCTTGATATAATAAAGGCATTATTAAGGTTATTTTTTCTTGATAACCAGATAAAGCAAGTATTGTTCTTTTAATATCTCCAAAATGTTCATCTGGACCCATATGATGAAGAAGCCCTCGCATGTTATAAGTAATATCATAATTACCAACATCAGAGATAATATAAATATCTTTATCTCTAACTGTATCTTCTATCTTTACTTTACCTTCACCATTAGAGAATCTAGTATTTTTAACAGTTATCATATAATTAGTTTTTTCTCCTCTAATCAAATTTAAATCACTATTAACATTTTCTCCTAACTCTTTAATATTATCTAACACTATTAATTTTAAATTATTCATAAGTACCTCCTTCTTCTCTTATTATTATTTTATTAATAAGAGAAATTAAAAATAATTACAGATTTATTTCTGTTATTAATATTTTATTAATAAGAAGAAAGTTTGTCAACATTTTTTTAAAAAACTAGAGTTTATATAGTTACTCTAGTTCTTCTTTATATTTATTTTTTTAAGAAATTTGGGTTCTAAGCTTTTCTAATATCTTACTCTCCTTTCTACTCACTTGAACTTGAGACATACCAAGTGTTTCTGCTGTTTCTTTTTGAGTCATATCTTCATAGTATCTTGATGTAATAAGTTCTCTTTCACTTTCTTCAAGGCCATTAATCGCTTCTTTTAGATCTAATATTCCTACATCATATCCTTGTTCTATTAAAGCGATTTTGTTATATAGATTATAATCATCATCTAAATAACTATTATCTAAACTATAAGGAGTAATTGTTGCATTCATAATACTAATTACTTTCTCTTCACTTATTCCTAGTATATATGATATTTCAAAAGTAGTAGGTTCACGTCCTAAGTTTTGAGATAAATATTCTCTTGTTTCTCTAATTTCTTTACTAAGTTTATAAACATCACTTGGCATATGTAGTCCATAATCATTATTAATCACCTTTAAAACTTCTCCTTTTATCCAAAGATAAGCATAGTCTGTAAAACTTGTCTCTTTACTACTATCATACTTTTGTAAAGCAGTTTGTAGTCCTACCATACCTGCTTGGAATAAATCATCATAATCACTTCTAAAATTATACTTACTAGTAATGTTCTTAACTAAACCAATATAGTTTAATGCTAGTTCTTCTGTCATATTAATCAGTCCTTTCTTGCCTTAATAATAAATAAATTTTTCTTTATTAACAAGGCTTTCGACAGAAGTAGTTATTAATTTCAACCTACAAAATTCTTAAAAATAATGTCTTAAACAAAATTGCAAATAAATCTCTTAAAAACGACTTTGTTTTACCTTTATGAATTGTACTCTTTGAATAATCAGGACATTTAAAAGTAACATCTATATTTTCTTTAAAATCTTTATACTTAATTGTTAATGTAGTCTTAGAACAAGTATTATAATAGTTAAACTCTACCTTACTAAGAGGAATTGTACTTTTCTTAATTACTTTAGATAAATCTAAGTAATTAGAGAGTGTTATATCATCAAATACTTCTATTGTCTCTTTTCTATATAAATAATACTTATCTATAGTATCTATTACTTTATAACCATCATGAACTAAAGTATCAGTTATATATTTAGCTTTATAGTATTTATAATACTTCTTACGATAACGATATAATTTTTCTTTAGATATAACTTTTATATAAATTTTATCTTCTAGATTAGATGTCTTTAATATTTCTTCATCATAAAGTGTCTTAGTTAAATAATTTATTAACTTAAGTTTTACTTTACTATATCCTTTTTTAGTTACAGTTATCTTTTCATTAATATAATTAGAATTTACTATTTTAAAACTACCTTTTATATCTTCTTGATTTAAGAAGCAAATTATATCAAGTGTTAAATATTCTGGACTATATTTTTTAGAAAGTTTTATATTATAATTAGTACCTTCATAAATAGTTTTATCTTTATACTTTAAAGTTATTTTAGTAATTAAGAGATTCTTTATATCTTTAATAGTTAAGTTATCTATCTTCTTTAAATCTTTATAATAATAGATAGTCTTTATGTCTTCATCTAGATTTTTATCATTAAGTTTTTCTTTACTATAAGAAGAATACTTGCCATAGATTATTTCATCGCTCTTAATAGAGTATTCATTGTTAGGGACTTCTAAATATTTAAACTCTTTATCCATTTTTTCCTGTTTATAGTAAGTAACTTTCTTTATTTTTTCATTAGTATTTGCTTGGTAAGTAGAATCAACTTCTCCTACTTTTAGATAGGGAGTAGTTATAGTCCTTGCAAAGACATTATCATAATAAAAAAATAATAATAGTATTAAAAGTATCTTCATAATTAGTACCTCCTACTATTATTATTTACTATTTCTAATCTTTTGCTTTAAAAATTAAAGTAAAGACAAAAGTAAAGATAATCGCTGCTGTTATTCCAGCGGCAGTAAGATCAAAGACTCCCATTAATAGTCCTATTATACCATGTGACTCTGCTGCTAGTAAGGCTCCATGGATTAGAGAGTGACCAAAGCTTGTAATAGGAAGTAAGGCTCCTCCACCTACTTTAGCGATAAAGAAGTCGTAGATAGAAAAAGCATCAAGGGCTGCTCCTACACATACAAAAATAGCGGTTATATGACCAGGAGTTAGTTTAGTATTATCTAAAATCAACTCAGCGATTAAACAAACTATTCCACAGAATAGAAATGAATTAATAAAGTACATTATATCGCCTCCAAACATATTAAATTGGCAATTGATAAGATATTTTCTTTTTGATAAAGCATTATTGGGGAAAATAGAGCTCCTGTTGCGATTAGTAAGACTTTTTTATATTTGTTTTCCATTAGACCTTTAATAATAGTACTATAATTTACTAAAGCAGAACATACAGGGCCACTACCTCCTGCCATTACTTCTTTTTGTTCTTCTAAATCATAGAGCATTGTTCCACAATCATTATAATTATTAGATAAATCAATATTATATTCATTAAGCATTAAGTCTTTTAGTATTTCTTTACCATACTTACCTAAATCACCTGTAAGTATTAAATCATAGTCATTAACTTTAGTATTAGTTTCAGTTAAGTATTTATAAAGGGTATCAGCGGCTGCAGGAGCCATAGCTGCTCCCATATTAAAGGCATCTTTTTGATTGTAGTCAATAATAGTTCCAATAAGGCCATTAACTACTCTTATTCTACTAGGTTTATTAGATAAAAGAACACTAGCTCCTCCAGTTGCTGTAAAGGTTGCAGTCATAGGTTTAGGAGAACCATATTCTGTAGGATTCCTAAATTGTTTTTCACTTGACATATTATGAGATGAACAAGAGACTAAGGCATTATTTACTTTACCACTATCTATAAAAGTCGCTCCTATTAACATTCCTTCTATACTAGTAGCACATGCTGTATAAATACCAAGAAATGGACTTTTTAAGTTTAAGGCTCCATAACATGAGGATGCTATTTGATTAAGAAGATCTCCTGCAATTACTAAGTCTATATCTTTAGATGTTAGTTTTGTCTTTCTTAAGAGAATCTTTATACTATCTTCAAGAAGTCTAATCTCGGCTTTTTCAAAAGATTTCTCGCGTGCATATAAGTCATCAGTATATTTCTTATCAAAGTTTTTGGATAAGGGACCTTTCGCTTCATAAGGGCCACAGACTGTACTAGCATTATCTAAGTATACATTTCTAAAGTTTAATATCATGATAAAACCTCCCATATATATCTAATTAGACCAAAGAACCAGGCAGATACTACTCCATAGAAGATAACAGAACCTGCAAGTTTAAAGACGTTACTACCCACTCCATAGATAGGTCCTTCATTTTTATAATCTAGAGCGGCACTTGTCATAGAGTGAGCGAAACCTGTTATTGGTATTAAAAGTCCTGCTTTTGCTTTTGCCACTAACTTATCAAAGAAACCTAAAGCAGTGAATAAAGATGCGAAAAAGATAAAGGTTATAATCATATAAGTAGAAGCATCATTTCTTGATACATCAAAAAACATGATATAAACTCTAATTAAAGTTTCTCCAAGTAAACCCATAAGTCCTCCTACTAGGAAAGCTGTTAAAGCATATTTTACTTTATTCTCTTTAGGATTATGCTTTTTTACTAAAGCTTCATATTTTTTATTAGTCATATTATCACCTAATAATAGAGTGTCCTAAAAAATAATATCTATACAAAAAAGAAGAGAAAATTTAATCTCTTCTTAGTTAGCAAGTTCTAGTTCAAATTATCTGTTTAAACAGATAATTTGAAATTCTATATCATCTAAATAAATACTATAATCACTTTCTATATTGCCATTATTTGTTAAGGAAAAAGTAAAACCGTTTAACTTCATACCTTCTTCATCTTCTAAAGGTATTACACTTTCTAATGTTAATTCATTTCCTTCCTCCATAGTTAAATCAAGTGTACCTGCTCTTATAACATATTCTTTTTCTCCTTCTAGAGTTGTTCTTAAATAAGCATAAGTTATTCCTATTAATAACAATACTATTATTACTAATGCTATTATTATAAATTTCTTATTTTCTTTTAATATTTC
>DVKQ01000017.1 GCA_018715925.1 Candidatus Onthousia faecipullorum | reverse complement strand
GCTAAAAAAGGCTTATTCTTAAGGAATAGTGAAGTTTTAGAAAAAGCAAGAACTATTGATACAGTCATTTTTGATAAAACAGGAACCCTTACCTATGGTAATTTAAAAGTCTTTAAAACTTATAATTACTCTAACTATAAAGATAATGATTTAATTAATATTGTATCTAATATAGAAAAGAATTCATCTCATCCTATAAGTACAGCCTTCAAAGTAAAAAAGAAGTTAGAGGTAACTAACTTTAAAACAATAAATGGTAAAGGAATAAAAGCAAGTATTAATAAAAAAGTATATTATCTAGGTAATAACTCTTTATTAAAAGATTTAAAAATAAAAGATAATTATAAAGAAGATTATAATAATTTAATAAATAATGGCTGTAGTATTATCTATGTAATAGAAGATAATAATATTATTGGTCTAATTGGTGTTAAAGATATAGTTAGATCTAATGTAAAAAGTGTTATTAAAAAATTTAATGATAATAATATAGAAGTAATTATGTTAACAGGAGATAATGAAGTAACTGCAGGGATAATTGCAAAAGAACTTGGTATAACTAAAGTAATATCTAATGTCTTACCAAAGAAGAAAGCAAGTACTATTAAAGATTTAGTATCTAAAGGTAGAAAAGTAATAATGGTAGGAGATGGCATAAATGATGCTCCAGCATTAGTAAACGCAACTATTGGTATAAGTGTTAATGATGGAACTGATGTTGCGATGGATTCTGCTGATGTCATCCTTATGAATAACGATATTTCTAATATTTTAGACCTTATTAAAATAAGTAAAAAAGCCTATCTCATCATTAAAGAGAACTTATTCTGGGCTTTCTTCTACAATTTACTTATGATACCAATCGCTATGGGCTTATTAGAAAATTATGGAATAAGTATGAGTCCTATGTTTGCTAGTATTGCTATGACTATAAGTAGTTTAACAGTAGTTATAAACTCCTTAAGGCTTAGTAAAATGAATTTGTAACAAAATATGGAAGTAGATATTAGTCTATTTCTTTTTATTGATAATACAAAAATACAAAAAAATATAATTTTGTATTATACATAATACAAAATTGACAAAACGCAATTAATATTATACAATAATATTAGAAAGGGTGAGTTATATGATTATTCGGGAAAAGTATTTATCCAAAATAAGACCATTTTATGATGTGGATTTAATTAAAGTTATAACAGGAATTAGAAGAAGTGGTAAATCAGTTATTTTAAAACAGATAATAAATGAATTAAAAGAAAAAGGAATTAAAGAAGATCATATTATATATGTAAATATTGAATCAAAAGAATATGCATTTATAAACACTGCTGATGATTTATACAAATATGTCAAAGATAAAATGACTGATACAGATAAGTATTATATATTTCTTGATGAAATTCATAGAATACCACATTGGGAACTTACAGTTAATTCATTTAAAGCTGATTATGGAGAAAAGGTATCATTATTTATTACTGGTTCTAATAGCGATTTATTATCATCAGAATATGCTACTTATATTGCAGGACGTTATGTAAGTTTTAAAGTCTATCCATTTACTTTCAAAGAAGTGTGTGAATTTAAAAACATTTTGGATAAGAATAAATACGAATTAAAACCATATTTTGATGAATATATAATGTGGGGAGGAATGCCCCAAAGATTCATTTTAACAGATGAAGAACAAACCAGAACATATTTATCAGATATATATGATTCTATTGTCGTTAAAGATATTATTGATAGATTTAAAGTAACCAACTTAGATTTATTTAACAGAATTGCCGAATATATTGTAACTACGCCATCACAAACATTTTCAGCAGAGAGCTTAGCTAAATATTTTGAAAATGATAATAGAAATGTAGCAAAAAATACTATATATAATTACCTAGAATATATGTGTAAAGCATTTCTTATAAGTAAAGCAGATAGATATGATATTAGAGGAAAAAGGATTTTAAATGGAAAATATAAATATTATTTGACAGATTTAGGTTTAGGACAAGTAAAAAATACTGCAAGAAAACCACAATTAGGTGCTTATCTTAAAAATATTGTATATAATGAATTAATATCTCGTGGTTATGATGTAAAAGTAGGAAACATAGAAAATGGAAAAATAGATTTTATTGCTACTAGATATCAAGAAAAGCTTTATTTCCAAGTAGCATATCAATTAAATGATGAAATAATAGATAGAGAATTCGGTGTTTATAAAGATATAGATGATAATTATCCTAAATATGTTATTTCTACAGATACAATAGATTTATCCCAAAACGGCATTATTCATAAAAACATTATAGACTGGCTATTAGATAGATAAATTTTATAAAAATATAAAAAGAACTGAAAATAATAAAAATCAGTTCCTTTTTGTATCGTCAATAAAAAAATCATCTATCTTTTTATCAAATATAATTGAAATTTTATAAAGTAGTTTTAAAGAACAATTCTTTCTAGTATCATTAGGAGCTTCAATTCTTTTTAAATACTCTGGACTTACTTCTAACATTTCTGCTAAGTCCATAAGTCTAATATTTTTTTCTTTTCGATATTTCTTAATATTTCTGCAAACAACTTCTCTAAAATTTGGATTATAGTTTTTAAATTCATCCATCATTTGCATCACCCTACAATTATTGTCCCACAATAAAAGAAAATAATAAGTAGACTTTTTTGTCCCTAAAATGTTATGATGTTCATATAGAGTAAAGAAAAGGAGTACAAGAAATGAAGGAAGGTTTAGAGAAAGTAAAAGAAAGATTAGATGAAAATGAGATAGGATATATAGAGGAAGATAATACTCTTATTATTGACAATTATAATAAAGAAATAGGTTTATCTATAAGATATATATTAGTAGTTGCAGAAACTGTTAAACCTACTTATAAAATTACTGTTATAAGCAGTTCAATTACTAAAGCAAACAATGAGTTAGAAATGTTAAAAGCATTAAATAATATTAATAATAAAGAAAGTATTATAAGATATGTGATGAGTAATGAAAAAACTATTCATATAATGGCAGTAACTTTATCACAACTTAATGTAGTTGCAGATGATGCATTAACCCTTTTATTATGTCTTGACCAAGATATTACAGAAAATTACAAAGATTTAATGAAATCTAACTGGTCAGAAGAGGTACTTTAGTATGGGTTTACCAGTATTATTTGGATGGGGTAAAAAAGGAAAACAAGTAGGTTATATAGGAATAGACAAATGTCCTAATTGTAAGAATTATGTACATCTATATTTATATGAATATGCTAGCGTTTTTAGATTATATTTTATTCCCGTTTTAAAGTGGAATAAAAAATTATATTTAGTATGCTCAAAATGTGATGCAGCATGGGAACTTAATGGTGAAATAAAAGATGAACTAATTGAAGAATCATTAACATCGCTACCTATGGAAACTACAACTTTACTTTGGAATAAAATTGGTAAAGTTATTGATGAAAATCTAGATATTTTAATGAAAAAATATCCAGAAGATTTTATTAGTCCAATGGTAGAAATGTGTATAGCAAAACTATGTGATGAAGTATCAGATATTGCAAGTATAAGAAAAATGTCTTTAAAGTATTTAGAAATGATATTTGATGAAGATAAACCAAGATAAGGAGGAAAAACAATGTATTTTACGTCTGGAAGTGCTAATGAGTGGAGGGTCAAAAATGCAAAAACAGTAACTAAAAAATGCCATTACTGTGGTAATACTGGGGAACATTATGTTTTAGCAAGACTAGTAGGTTTAGCTTTAGGTTTTGTTTTTCAACCAGCATGGACAAAACTTGGCTTTAGAAAGTATTACTTAGTATGTCCTATATGTCACAGGATTAGTAAAGAGTTAACAAAAAGTGAGTTAGAATATCTAAAAGAGCACTACTATGATGAATAAGTGCTCTTTTTCTATGCAAAGAGTGTCTTAACAACACTCAACCAACTCTTTGTCTCATACCACCGGATAAACTGCTTGGAAACTTATCAATAAACTCACTTAATCCATAAGTATCAAGAAGCTTTAAGACATAAGCTTTATCTTCCATACTTACTTTACCTTTTAATTTAAGACCCAAAAGACAGTTATCTAAAATATTAAGCCAAGGAAATAAACTATCTTTTTGAAGCATATAACCCAACTTTATATCATCTTTAGAAAACTTTATATCACCACTGCTTTTTGTCTCTAAATTAGCAAGTATTGATAAAAGAGTACTCTTACCACAACCACTTGGTCCTACTATTACAATAAACTCTCCCTCATTAACACTAAGATTTATATCTTTAATCGCTTCTATTTCTCCACTTTTATCTTGATAATTTTTAGATAAATGTGTAATTTCTAAAATATTATTTTTCATACATCAAGTCACTAAATGGAACTTTACTATCTAATTCTCCTGCATTAATCATAATATCTTGTAAGTGGTCAAATTCTTCTTCAGTAAATTCTGTATTATCAGGCCAAGCTTCAATAGATCTATAACGTTTTACAATCTTTGTTAAATCATCAAGTGAAGTATTAGGAAATTGATCTATTATCGCTTCTGCTATCTTCTCATCAGAACTATTATGAACAAAGTCAATTCCTTTTTGTATCGCTTTATCAAAGTTTTCGATTAGTTCTTTATTCTCATTTAAATAACTATCTCTAGCAAAGAAAGCAGTATAAGGAACAACACCACCAAGTTCACCTAAACTTGCAACAACATAACCATAACCTTCTTTTTCTAACTCTAAAGCATTAGGTTCAAACAAAGCTACAAAGTCACCTGTCCCTCCAATAAAGGCACTACTCATAGCAGAGAAAGCTACAGATGTATCAATATTAACATCTTCTTTAGAATCAATTCCTGCATCAGTTAAAGCCCACTCAAGAGTCATCTCAGGCATACCACCTCATCGATAGTAAAACTTATAATACTTTTAATTCATAAAAATACATAAAATTAATTAGGTGATTAATTTGAAAATAGTAAATATTTTTAATGAAAATGGAAAGACATTGCAACAAATAATAGAAGAGTTTTTAATAGATTATTATATGGAAAGTGAATATGAAAGGTAAAACATATAATACCGCTCTTTATATTAGACTATCTCGTGAAGATGGAGATAATATGGAAAGCGAAAGTATCACAAATCAAAGAGATTTATTACATCTATTCTTAGAGAAAACAAAAGAAAAATTAGTTTATATTGATGAATATGTCGATGATGGCTTTACTGGTTCTAATTTTGATAGACCTTCTTGGAAAAGACTAATGAAAGATTTAGAAAATGGCAAGATTAATACTGTTATTACCAAAGATTTATCTCGTATGGGTAGAGATTATATCTCTATGGGTGAATATATCGAAAGAATATTCCCTGAGAAAGGTATAAGATATATTGCCATAAACGATGATATAGATACTCTCCATGAAACACCAGGTTTAGAGTTTTTACAATTTAA
>DVKQ01000016.1 GCA_018715925.1 Candidatus Onthousia faecipullorum | reverse complement strand
TTTAAACTATATGTATTAGTAGAATCTCCTTCTATTGTTCCACTATCTAAGACTCTATTTGAATTATAGATACTACTTGTTAGAAGTGATGCTCCACTATTTGTACCATTTTTATTTAGATTATATTTTAAGTACATATCATCTATTCTTGTATCTGCATCACTTGTATTATTATCATCTAAATATATAGTATAATCTACGGCCTTACTTCCATTATTTTTAAGTTCAAATGTTGATGGAGTTAAGGACATACCATCACTATCACTTAATCCTATAGCATTACTTAAATTTATCCCTTCACTTGTTTCATTTAATACTAGTTCTAATTCTCCTACTTTTACTAATTGATCTGTTCCTGATAATTGTGTAGAAAAGTAGGCATAACTTATCGCTAGTACTAATATTAATATTATTACTATACTTATTACTATTGTTATAATCTTTTTCTTATTCTTCTCCATTGTCTTACTCCTTATCTTTTTTATATAGAATACCCATATTTTTATATATGATTCTTTTTATCTAATAAAATATTAACACATAAAGTACAATAAATCAATTATAGAAAAAATAAAACAAGTAACTTTAGTCACTTGCTTTACGCACGAGATACATATTTACCATCTTTAGTACTAACTAAGATGTCTTCATCTTGTTTAATAAATAATGGTACTTGAATAGTCATACCTGTCTCTAATTCAGCATTTTTCATCGCACCACTAGAAGTATTACCTTTAACAGCATCTTCTGTCTTAACTACTTTCATAACTACTTTATCAGGTAATGATAATCCTAACATCTCTCCTTCAAAGAAAGTTATTTCTACTTCTAAGTTCTCTTTTAAGTATTTAGCATCTTCCCCTATAACACTCTTATCAAGTTCTATTTGTTCATAATCTGTCATACTCATAAAATAATAAGTATCTCCCATAGAATATAAGAATTGCATAGTTTTCTTAGAGATATGTGCAGTTTCTACTTTAACTCCTGCATTAAATGTTTTCTCTACAATAGAACCTGTTCTTAAATTTTTCATCTTAGCTTTAACTATCGCAGCACCTTTACCTGGTTTAACATGTTGACTTTCAATTATAGTATAGATTCCTCCCTCAAATTGAATAGTCATACCTGGTTTAAAATCATTTGAATTAACCATTTTACTTACTCCTTTCTATAATATATAACAGTCATTTAATGACTGTTATATTATTATTTCTTCTCTTTATGAGTTGTGTGTTTACCACAGAATTTACAATATTTACTAATCTCCATTCTTCCTGGGGTATTATTTACATTTTTCTCTTCTCTATAATTCTCATTTCCACAAACTGAGCATACAAAAGTCTTCTTTTGTCTGTGTCCAAGCTTCTTTGCCATAAGTTATCCCTCCTTTTTTCTTTAGTCATTTTACCAAATATTTTAAAAAGTATCAACTACTTATTTAATTCTTTTAATAATTCAATAGTTTTTCTCATCTCTTGGTCATACTGTACCATCTCAATACCACCAAACTGATTTAAGAAGTCATCTAACTCCATATTATAACGTTCTGCTAATCTTTTAGCTTCTTCCATAGCATCACTTTCTGATACTTCAATCTTTTCTTGATTCATAATCTCTTCAAGCATTAATCTACATAATACATTTTGATATGCTTCTTTTTCAAGTTGATCTCTTAAATCTTTCTCAGTAGATTTAGTAACTTGATAATATAAATCTAAACTAATTCCTTGCATAGCCATTTGTTGTTCTGTTCTTCTAAGTAGTCTATCTACTTCTTCATTAACCATTTCTTCTGGAATATCAACTTCTACGTTCTTAGATACTTCTTCAAGTAGTTTATCGATATATTTATTTTCTTCTTCCATATCTTTATTAGCTTTTATATTCGCTTCTATTTCTTTTCTAAGGCTCATCTCATCATTAACACCTTCAATACCAAGATCAAAGAAGAAGTCTTCATCTAATTCTCTTTTTTCTTTAGTTTTAATTTCATGTACTTTTACTTTAAATGTTACTTCTTGCCCTTTTAGTGACTCTTCCATATAATCATCTGGGAAAGTTACTTTAATATCTTTCTCATCACCTGATTTCATACCAATTAATTGTTCTTCAAAACCAGGAATAAAAGTACCACTACCTATTTCTAGAGAATAGTTTTCACCTTTTCCTCCTTCAAAAGGCTCTCCATCTTTAAATCCTTCAAAGTCAATAACTGCAACATCACTGTTTTCAACTTTACCGTTTTCATCTTTATTAACTAATTCTTCATATCTTTCAAGTAAATGACCTAATTCATGATCTATTTCTTCTTTAGTTACTGTAACTTCATTAGGTTTAATACCTAAATCTCTATACTTTTTAACTTTAACTTCTGGTTTAGTAATAATTTTAAATGTAAATGTAACACTCTTTTCATCTAAACTCTTTAAATTAGGCTCAGGTTGTACTACTGGTACTAAATCATTTTCTTTTAAAGCTTTAGTATAAGCATCTTGAATTACTAAGTCAGCTGCATCTAATAAATAGTTTTGTCCAAACTTCTTATCATAGATATTCTTAGGACATTTACCTTTTCTAAAACCGTCTACTTCAACTTTTTTTACTCTATCTTTAAAAGCTTTATCAACAGCATCAGTCCACTCTTTTCCTTCTACTTTTATTTCAATATTATGATAATTTTTCTTATTTGTTTCTTTTTTTTCCATATTTCTTCCTCCAATACGTCTCTTATTATATCTAATAAAGCCTATTTTTTCAACAATAAATTCAACTTTTCTATAAATGTACAGAAAAGATGATTCTATATTTTCTCTTTTTTAGATTAATTTTCACTGTAATTGACAAAGTATCTCTATTTTAGTACGATATAACAAAGAAAGAAGGGATAGAATGGATGATTTTCATATTCACTCTACTTATTCTGATGGACTTGATAGTATTAATAATTTAATCCAAAAAGCTAAAGATTTCACTATGTTTTCTATAACTGATCATAATAATATAGAAGCTAGCAAAAAGATACGGGAAAATAATTTTATTACAGGTGTTGAACTTTCTACTTATTTTTTGAAAGATGAATATCATATTTTAGGCTATAATTTTGATGCAAATAATATTAAAATTGATCCGGATCTTATAGATATACTAATAAAACAGGATGTTACTTTAAATAAAGTTTCTATTACTAAAATAATATCTAAAGAATTAAATAATAAAGACTTCTTTGAGATATATGATAGATATGTAAAAAGTTATTATCAAAATATTAAATATTATTCTATGCCTATTAGAGACATTATCAAAAATATAAAAAATGCAAATGGTTATCTTATATTAGCACATCCATTTATTAGTTTTAAAAATATGGATCCTAAAACAATAGTAGGAAAATTTTTAATGCATGGTGGAGATGGAATAGAAATAACACCTAATTCTATTGATAAATCTATGGAAATAATTGATTATTATGATACTATTTATTCTATTGGTAGTGACTATCATAGTAATAGGTTTAATAGAAATAATACTATAGGTATAGATACAAAATATTTTGATAATGATAAACGTTATCTAAAAAATGTAATTAGGAGGAATTAAAAAATGCATACATTTAAAGAAATAACTAATATTTTAGAAGAAATATATATATATTAAAGGAAATAAATGATATTATTTATATTAACGGAGGAATTGTTCCTTACTTAATAGATAATAAAGCTAAGAAAAGAGAACATAGTGATTTAGATGTTTTGGTAGAATTAAAAGATATGAATATTATTAGAAGTGCATTAAAAAAATATAATCTTTATATGGAAAATAAAGACAGTCTTAAATTAACTGATCAAGACTATGGGATTCATACTAATATTAGAGGTATAGATATAGGGTTTTATCCTTTTGAAATAGAAAATAATGGTATAAAAGTTAATACTTTTAGCATTGATGAGAAGAATACATTTAAATCAAGATTTATAAAAGGATTAAGTTTTAATGATTTTTATGAAATAATTAGTTTTAAGGATTATAAAATTAGAATTATTAAAAGAGAGCTACTTTATCTGTTAAAAGAAAATTTAATAAGAGATAAAGATAAATTAGATTATGAAGTATTAAAAAAATTAGATCTTAATCAAGAGTGTTTAACTAGATTAAGAAAACTAAATATTTCTAAATATACTAATATAGATGATTTTATTAATTAGTTTTAATATATACTTTTAAATAGTATTTTAACGGAAGCACAAGACCTTATCGTTTGATAGCTATAACCAAATTTTTTTAAATGGATTATATCAAAAAAATAACCAGAGGCTTCTAAAGTTTCTCTGGTTTTAATCATAACTAACGCACCACAAATGGCAATCAATCCTAGTTTATTTATAATGTAACATTATTTAATAAACATTGCATCTCCAAAAGAGAAGAATCTATATTTATCTTTAACAGCAATATTATAAGCATTTAAGATATTATCTTTCCCTGCTATAGCAGAAACTAACATAATAAGGGTTGATTTAGGTAAATGGAAATTAGTAATTAATCCATCTATACTCTTAACCTCTTTACCTGGATAGATAAAGATATCAGTAAAACCAGAGTCCTCTTTAAATGTACCAAATTTTTGATATATTGTCTCTAATGTTCTAGTAGATGTTGTTCCAACGGCAATAATTCTCTTACCATTTTCTCTTGTTTTATTAAGAATATCTGCAACACTCTTACTTAATGAATAAAACTCACTATGCATTTTATGTTTCGTAACATCTTCTACTTTAACAGGTCTAAATGTACCAAGTCCTACATGAAGAGTTAAGTAAACTATATTTATACCTTTCTCTTTTATTCTTTCAAGTAACTCTTCTGTAAAATGTAGTCCTGCAGTAGGAGCTGCTGCACTTCCTGTCTCTTTAGCATACACTGTCTGATATCTATCTTTATCTTCTAGTTTTTTATGAATATATGGGGGTAGTGGCATAGTACCAAGTTTATCTAATAGTTCATAGAATATTCCCTTAAAACTAGCCTCAAACACTCTAATACCTTCATCTTTTACATCAATGCAAGTTAATTTTAATAACCCATCACCAAAAGATACAACATCTCCTACATGAATACGTCTAGCAGGCTTAACTAAACATTCCCAAGTATCACCTTCTATATTTTTTAATAATAAAACTTCTATAACAGCTTTAGTACTAACTTTTTCACCTATTAATCTAGCAGGCAACACTTTAGTATCATTTAATACTAAAGTATCCCCTTTATTAAGATAATCTATAATATCATAAAAATGTTTATGAACTAGTTCTCCTGTTTTCTTATCAAGTACCATAAGTCTTGAAGCATCTCTTTGTTTTATAGGAGTTTGTGCGATTAACTCTTCTGGTAAATAATAATCAAATTCTTCTAACCTCATAACCTCACCCTATTCTAAATCTAAACTAAATAAACCGCCTTGGTAGTTTATATTAAGTTCTTTATAAGCTTTTTCTGTTACCATCCTACCACGACTAGTTCTTTTTAAGTATCCTTCTTGTAATAGATATGGTTCTATAACATCTTCGATAGTTGATGTTTCTTCGCCAATTGAAGATGCAAGAGCATCTATTCCTACAGGTCCTCCATTAAAACGTTCAATAATCGCTCTTAATAGTTGATGGTCAGTCTCATCTAGTCCACTTTTACCTACTTTTAGTCTATCTAAAGCTTTATTCATAACTTCTAAATCAATAGATTCTTTTTTATCTACTAAAGCAAAGTCACGAACACGTTTAAAAAGACGATTAGCGATTCTTGGAGTTCCCCTACTTCTTTTAGCAAGTTCAATAGCAGCTTCATCATCTATTGGCATATTTAAAACTCTACTTGTTCTTTTGATAATCTCAGTTAACTCTTCTGTTGTATAGAATTTTAATTTAGAAACAATACCAAAACGATCTCTGAGTGGTGCAGATAAATCTCCTGCTCTTGTTGTCGCTCCAACTAATGTAAATGGTGGTAAGTCTATCTTAATACTCCTGGAACTTCCTTCTCCACCAATTATAATATCTAAAGTAAAGTCTTCCATGGCAGGATATAGTATTTCTTCTATAAATCTAGGCATTCTATGAATCTCATCTATAAATAAGACATCTCCTGGTTCTAGAGTTGATAATATCGCTGCTAAATCTCCACTTTTTTCAATAGATGGACCACTAGCAGTTTTAATATTAACTCCAAGTTCTCTTGCAATAATAAAGGCAAGAGTTGTCTTACCTAGTCCTGGAGGGCCATATAAAAGGACGTGGTCAAGTACTTCTCCTCTTATCTTACTAGCTTCTATAAAGACTCTAATATTTTCTTTAACTTCACTTTGCCCAATATATTCATCTAATATTTCAGGTCTAATAGTATTATCAACAATACCATCATCTTCTAACTCTTCACTAGTTACAACACGTTCCATTTAATCACCTACTTTAATAATAATTTTAAGGCTTCTTTTATTTGATCTTCTATACTTAAAGAATTATCTACTTTTAATATTATACTCTTAATCTCTTTATCTTTATAACCAAGTCCAAGTAATGCTTCTCTTAACTCTTCACTTGTATCTTTAACAACATCTTCTCCACTACTTAAATCATCTAGTTTTCCTTTTAAGTCAAGAATCATCTGTTTAGCAAGTTTTTCACCTATTTTAGGGAACTTCTTAAGGTAAAGAATATTTTCTCTATTAATCGCATCACTAATACCATTAATTGAACCTGTAGCGATAATAGGTAGAGCCATTTTAGGTCCAAGCCCCTTAACACTAATAAGTTTTAAGAACAATTCTTTTTCTTCTTTAGTTTTAAACCCAAATAGACTATGTTCATCTTCTTTTATTTGTTGATATAGATAAACTTTATAGTCATTGCCCTCTTCAAAAGAAAAAGGATTAGGGGTATTAATAAGATAACCTATACCATTATTTTCTAAGACGATAGCATTAGACATTACTTCTGTTACTTTACCAATAATATAACTATACATCTTAGTCCTCTTTCATATTATGATGTACATCCTGAACATCATCTATATCTTCTAAAGCCTCTATTAGATTATATACTTTTTCTTTAGTTTCATCATCAAGAGTTACTTCATTATTAGGAACAAAAGTAACTTCACTAGTTAAAAATTCTCTAACTCCCATATTAGATAAAGCATCTTTTACCTCAATAAACTTATCACTAGGTGTTGTAATTACATAGGTATCACCACTTTTTTCCATATCTAAGGCTCCTGCATCTAATGCAGTTAACATTACTTCATCTTCATCATAGTCACTAGGTATTTCTATAATTCCTTTTCTCTCAAAGATATAACTAACAGAACCATCAGTACCTAAATTACCTCCACGTTTAGAAAAAGTACTACGTACCATTGATGCAGTTCTATTACGATTATCAGTAAGACAATCTACCATAATTGCAACTCCTGCTGGTCCATAACCTTCATAACGAATACTTTCATAATTCTCACTTTGCCCTGTGTTTTTAGCCTTATCAATAGCTTTCTGTATATTATCTTTAGGCATATTAGCAGCTTTAGCTTTCTCAACAACTAATCTTAAAGCAGCATTACTATCAGGATCTGGTGCTCCAGATTTAGCAGCGACATATAACTCTTTAGCAAGCTTTTGAAATACTTTACCACGAGCTGCATCTATTAATCCTTTCTTTCTATGAATAGTAGCCCATTTTGAATGTCCACTCATTTTTATTACCTCCCTTTCTCTTCACTATAATAACACATTTATGATATTTAATCTAGATTTATAGCAAAAATAATGTTATATTACAAAGAGGTGATTCACATGGAAAAATATATTAAAAATGGTAATAAAAAGATTAAGTTTAAGACAGTTACTAAATTTACAGATAGATTAAAGGGCTTTAGATTTTATCTTTATCCTATTAAAGAAGGGTTATGCTATCCTAAAAAGAAGATGATCAATACTTATTTTGTATGTCAAAAGTTAGATATAGTTGTTACTGATAAAGAGAATAATATATTAGCGATTTATCCATCTATTAGAACAGAGAATTTTATAAGACCAAGATTAAAGGCTTATTACATATATCTACTTCCAGAAGGAAGTTCTAAGGGATTAGAGAATTATGATAAGCTAAGAATAATGACAAAAGGAGACGATTAAATATTCCCCATAGTAAAACTATGGGGAATTAATATATTAAAGTATATTTACATCAGCATTGATATTTGTTTTTTTAGAAAGACCTGTCGCTTTAATTATATCTTTTATAGGAATACCTATTTTAAGAAGATTTTTAGCAATAGACTTTTCTTTCTCTTTAGCACTGTCTTCAATTCCTTCTTCTCTAGCAATTTTACTATGATACTCTATCTTTAAAGCTTCCTCTTCTCTTCTTCTTTTCTCAGGATCATATAGTCCTATATTATCAATATTATCTGTTAGTTCATATAATTTTTTAGCTACTTCCATTAACTCTTCATCTCCTACATTAACATTGATATTTGTTTCTTAGAAAGACCTGTCGCCTTCATTATATCTTTTATAGGAATACCTATATTAAGAAGATTCTTTGCAATGGATTTTTTCTCATTATTTGATCCTTGCTCAATTCCCTGTTCAATTCCCTGTTCAATTCCTTTTTCAATTCCTTTTTCTTCAGCAATTTTACTATGATACTCTATCTTTAAAGCTTCCTCTTCTCTTCTTCTTTTCTCAGGATCATATAGTCCTATATTATCAATATTATCTGTTAGTTCATATAATTTTTTAGCTACT
>DVKQ01000004.1 GCA_018715925.1 Candidatus Onthousia faecipullorum | reverse complement strand
TAGGTAATCATATTAAATCTACAAAAAAATTAAATACTAAAAAAGTATAATAACTATAATTTAATACATATAGTTAAAGTGTAAGGAGTTGATACTTTGACTATATATACTGTACAGCGTGGTGATACACTTTATGGTATTGCTAGAAAGTTTGGTACAACTGTAAGAGAAATAACTGATTTAAATGGACTATCTAACGTAAATCGTTTGATGATAGGACAAGCATTAGTAATACCAACTAAAGTATTACCTGGTATCTTAGTAAATGGGTATGCTTATCCAACTATTAGTGATATAACATTATCTTTAACTCTACCTAGCTTAACTTTTTTAAGTATCTTTAGTTATCAAGTAACAAGTGATGGTAATCTAAAGGAAATAAATGATAGTAGAGTTATAACTGCAGCGAAAGATACTAATACACTACCTATGTTAGTAATGACTAATATAGGATCTACTGGTAGATTTGATAGTGACCTAGCTCATGCAATTCTTGCAAATGAAGCTGTTCAAGATAGATTAATATCTAATTTAATAACAACTTTAAGAAATAAGGGATATGCTGGAGTTGATATTGATTTTGAATATGTATATCCTATGGATAGAGAACTATATAATAGTTTTCTAGAAAAAGTTGTAACAAGACTACGTGAAGAAGAGTTTATTATAACAACTGCCCTTGCTCCTAAAGTAAGAGCTAATCAAGTAGGGACTTTATATGAAGCTCATGATTATGCTACTCATGGAAGACTAGCAGATCATGTTATTATAATGACTTATGAATGGGGCTATACTTATGGACCACCTATGGCAGTAGCACCCCTAAATCAAGTAGAAAGAGTAATACAGTATGCAGTTACTGAAATACCTAGTAAAAAGATTTTAATGGGTATACCTAACTATGGGTATGATTGGACCCTACCTTATGAACAAGGTAGACCTGCTAAATCAATTTCCAATACTAATGCTGTTGCCTTAGCAGCTGAAAAAGGAGTAGAGATACAGTTTGATCCAGTAGCAAAAGCTCCATACTTCTATTATAAAGATGAAAGTGGAGCTTTACATATAGTTTGGTTTGAAGATGCTAGAAGTATAAAAGCCAAGTTAGATCTTGTTACTAAGTATAATTTAGGTGGTATTTCCATATGGACAGTTATGAATTATTTTCCGGGGATGTATGCTGTTTTAAATAGTAATTTTAAAGTAGAGAAGGGATAACTTCTTTTTTCTTACACAAAAAAACTCTCATATAGAGAGTTAATAATCTAAATGGTCGGGAAGACAGGATTTGAACCTGCAACCCCTTGGTCCCAAACCAAGTGCTCTACCAAGTTGAGCCACTTCCCGATAACATGGTGCGCTCGAAGGGATTCGAACCCCTGACCTTTTGGTTCGTAGCCAAACGCTCTATCCAACTGAGCTACGAGCGCAAACTACATAGGTCTTTCTTTAAAACTGATACTATATTATCACTGTTTTCTTACTTCGTCAAGTAAAATTTGTAAATTTTCTTCTATAAAAATTATATGTATGATATCATAAAAATACGAGGAGATGATAAAATGAAGATATTAGTAACAGGGGGATTAGGTTTTATTGGGAGTCATACTTGTGTAGAACTATTAAATGCAAACTATGAAGTTGTTATTATAGATAACTTATCTAACTCTAGTATTGATGTCTTAGATAAAATCGAACAAATAACTTCTAAAAAACCTAAGTTTTATGAAATTGATGCCTGTGATAAAGAAAAAGTTAGTGTTGTATTCAAAGAGAATAAAATAGATGCCGTTATCCATTTTGCAGGATATAAAGCAGTAGGAGAGTCAGTTAGTGAACCATTAAAGTATTATCGTAATAATTTAGATTCAACTCTTACATTATTAGAAGTTATGAAAGAAGAAAATTGTCATAATTTTGTCTTTTCATCAAGTGCAACTGTCTATGGTAGTCCTAAAGAATTACCAATTAAAGAAGATTTCCCATTATCTACAACAAATCCATATGGTACTACAAAGCTAATGATAGAGCGAATCCTTGCTGATGTTTCTAAAGCAGATAAAGATTTATCTATAATTGTACTTAGATATTTTAATCCAATTGGAGCCCATAAGAGTGGCTTAATCGGAGAAAAACCTAATGGTATTCCAAATAACTTAATGCCATATATTGTTAGAGTTGCAAGCAAAGAATTACCAATTTTAAATGTCTTTGGAAATGACTATGATACTCCTGATGGTACAGGTGTAAGAGACTATATCCATGTAGTTGATCTTGCTAAAGGACATTTAAAAGCCCTAGAGAAATGTGTTAACTTTAAAGGAATAGAGTATTATAACTTAGGTACAGGAACGGGTTATAGTGTCCTAGATTTAGTTAAAACATTTGAAAAAGTAAATAATGTTGAAGTTCCATATAAAATAGTAGATAGACGTCCTGGTGATATCGCTGCATGTTACGCAGATCCTACTAAAGCTTATAAAGAACTAGACTTTAAAGCAGAATATGGTATAGAAGATATGTGTAAAGACTCATATAACTTTATACTTAAGAATAAGTCCAAGTAGGACTTTATTTTTTTGTGAAAATATGATATAATGTAGCCATCAAAAGGGGATGAGGTTATGGGTGATTATGAATTTAAAGAAGAAGTAATGAGAAAAGATGATAAAAGAGTGGCAAATCAAGTATTGATGTATTTTAAACATCTTGCTATCCATTATAAGTTGTCATATAAAGAATTATCTAATTTTGCAGAAACTTTTATTTATAACTATGTAGAATTATCTAAATATCAAAAAGATGATATTAAACTAGTGTTAAAACAAAAAAGATGTAAACAACAAGCTTTATTAAATGAGTGTATTTATGGTGCCTTATCATCTAATCCTTTAATTAAACTAGAAGATATTCCACTTATAAATAAAGTAACTAATGATAAAGATAAAATAATATTAGAAACAACGATTGGAACTATTAGATTAGGAAAAGCAAGTGAATATTTTAAAGATACTAAATCATCATGCATTTTTAATAAAAAACTATCAGGAGAGTGTTTTGATAGAACTTTAGAGTTTGTTAGAGAAAATGAAGAATATGATGCCATAGTTAGTTATGTTCCTAATATCTTTGTAGGAGGGCACTATCATGCTTATGCTAAATGTGGTGATACTATTGTCGATCCTGCTAGCAATGCTATTTACTTTGATAATACAGGAGAATTAATAGAACAAGGAGATATTATCTTTACTGATAAATACTCTAATATTGGCGGAAATATAGGAGAAGATACACCATATCTTTTAAAAAAGGCTTTAAAATAACTACTGAACTTAAATGCTCAGTAGTTTTCTTTTACAAATATTCTTTTAGTTTTTTAATAATATCATCTTGAAAATCTTTGAAGTTATTAGCAAGTTCTAAAACTTTATCATCAATTTCTTTATCTTTATACTTCTTTAACTTCTTCTCTAAATCAATACTTCCCATAGATACACCTTTAATAAGCATATCAGCCATTGCCGAATCACTATTATCATCCCTAACTTCTTTATCAATACCCATATTAGCCATTACTTTAGAAACAAGACCATTCTTTTCTTTCTTACAGTTATTCTTATTTAATATCTTTTTAGCATCTTTAAAGTATCTCTCGTAACCTTTGATAATATCTTCAACAGTATCTTTAATCTTGTTATCCTTTTTCTCTAAAGTATTACTTAGCTTTGTTAAAGTAGAAATAGCCATTTCACTATCTTTATAAATATGATTAACAATTTCTAAACTTTCATCCATATAAATCATTCCTTTCATCTTTAATATGAACTTTTTTTAAACTTTTATTCCAAATATTTATAGAAATTGATATAATTAAGAAGGTATAGAAAGGTAAGTGAAAAGTATGCTTAAATCTATAGATAATATTTCTATAAATTGCCAGAGTAGTATTAAGATTACTGATGGCTTAACTATTTATTTTGATCCTTATGATATTAAAGAGAAAGTAAGCAATGCGGGTTATATTTTTATAACTCATCCTCATTGGGATCATTTAGATATAGATTCTATTAACAATATTGCAAATGAAAAAACTATAATAATAGGACCATCTTGTGTTATTGAAAAGTTAAATAAAAGTTTTTATTTATTAGAAGTAGAGCCTAATAAGACATATAATTTAGATAACATTTCTTTTAAAACAGTACCTTCTTATAATATAGGACGTAATTATCATCCTAAAGATGCAGGATATGTTGGTTATCTTTTAAATTTAAATGATATCACTTACTACATACCAGGAGATACTGATGTAATAGAAGAGTTAAAAGAACTTACTGCAGACGTTATCTTCTTACCAGTAGGAGGAACCTATACAATGACTAGGGAAGAGGCAGTAGGACTTGCTAACACTATTAAACCTATATATGCTATTCCTATTCATTATGGCCTTGCTGTAGGAAACAGGGAAGATGCAAAATACTTTGTTAATAATATAGATAAAGAAATAAAGAGTAAAATATTTTATTAAAAAGGGGTAAATTATGATAGAATTTAAAAATGTCTTTAAAAAATATAAAAGTACTAATGTTCTTTCTAATGTTTCTTTTAAAATAGATACAGGAAATATCGTTTGTCTAATAGGAGAGAGTGGTTGTGGAAAGACTACAACTTTAAAGATGATTAATAGATTAATTAATCCTACTAAAGGACATATTTTAATAGATGGAGAAGATATTAATAAAAAAAATGTTATAGAGCTAAGAAGAAATATTGGTTATGTTATCCAGCAGACAGGACTTTTTCCGCATCTTACAATTAGAGAAAATATTGATTTAATTGCAAGATTAAAGAAGATGCCAGAGGAGGAAATCAAAAAAAAGACTAAAGAAATGATGGATATGGTAGGACTAGATATGTCTTATTTAGATAGATATCCTACGGAATTATCAGGAGGACAACAACAACGAGTAGGAGTGGCAAGAGCTTTTTTAACAGATCCATCTATAATACTTATGGATGAGCCTTTTTCAGCTTTAGATCCTATGACTAGAAACTCTTTACAGGATGAACTTTTAAGGATAGAGGAGAAGTTTAAAAAGACAATTGTCTTTGTTACTCATGATATGGATGAAGCCATTAAAATAGCCGATAAAATATGTATTATGGATGGAGGACATATTATTCAGTATGATACTCCTGAAAATATTTTAAAACATCCTAAAAATAAATTTGTTAGTGACTTTGTAGGACCAAAGAGAATATGGACTTCCCCTGAATTTATTAAAGTAAAAGATATTATGTTAAAAAATCCTGTAACTTGTCGTGAAAATTTATCTTTGTTTAGATGTCTTACTAAGATGAGAAATTTAAAAGTAGATACTTTAATGGTTGTAGATAGTAACCATAAATATTTAGGTTCTATTATTATAGATGAATTATCACCTAGTTCTAATCTAAAGAAAAGTGCAAGTAACTATATATCTAAAAACTCTATTAGTGTTAAAGAAACTGATTCTCTTTTAGATGTTTTAAATGTTGTTAATAATGCTAAAACAACTACTATTCCTGTAGTTAATTCTAAAGGAATATTACAAGGATTAATTACAAGAGGTAGTCTTCTTACTTCCTTAAGTAGTCAATTTTTAGAAGGGAGTGATGAGTAATGGATTTTTTAGAGTATATTGGAAATAACCTTGACGAGATTATCTCTTTATTAATAGAACATATTGAATTAACTTTTCTATCAGTCTTACTTGCTATTGTAATAGGAGTTCCTATTGGTATTTTAATAAGTTATGTTAAAAAGATAAATAAACCTATCTTAGGTATTGCAAGTGTTGTTCAAGCAATCCCTAGTATGGCTCTTTTAGGTTTTGCTATTCCTTTTCTTGGAATAGGTACTACACCTGCAATTGTGATGGTAGTTTTATATTCCTTACTACCAATTATTAAGAACACTTATACAGGTATTAGTAATATAGATAGTAATATGATAGAGTCTGCAACTGGTATTGGACTAACTAAATGGCAAATACTTGTAAAAATACAAATACCTCTAGCATTACCAGTTATTATGGCAGGTATTAGAATAAGTGCTGTTACAGCGGTAGGACTTATGACAATGGCTGCTTTCATCGGAGGTGGAGGATTAGGTTATCTTGTCTTCTCAGGTATTAGAACTGTTAATAACTATCAAATACTAGCAGGAGCAATACCAGCTTGTCTACTTGCTTTAGCAGTTGATTATATCATTGGTATAGTTGAGAAACTAGTAACTCCTATAAGTCTTCAAAAGGGTAGTGATTTAGATAAAAAATTATTAAAGAAGAAAAGATTCCATCAAAAGATTATCTTAGTAGTAACTGCTATCATCTTAATCATAATCTTTGGTTACACATTTTTCTCATCAAATAAAAATGACAATGCTATTGCCGTAGGTAGTAAAGACTTTACAGAACAAAATGTTCTTTGCTATATGGTAAGTGATGCGATTAAAGATAAAACAGATTATGATGTAGTAGAAAATTGTAATCTAGGTGGTACTCAAGTATGTTTTGAAGCCCTAAAAAGAGGAGATATTGATTTATATATAGACTATACAGGTACTGTCTATGGAGATACTCTTAATTATGAGCCTATTACTGATATAGATAAAGTTTATAATACTGTTAAGAGTGATTTAGATAGTAAATATAATATTAAAGTATTAGACCAAATGGGCTTTAATAATACTTACACACTTGCTGTTAAACAGGAGACTGCTAATCTTTATAACCTAAAGACAATGAGTGATTTATCAAGAGTATCAAGTAATCTTGTTATTAGTCCAAGTCTTGAATTTATCAATAGAGAAGATGGACTAGATAGAGTAAATAGTGTATATTCTTATAACTTTAAAGATGTTATTGGAATAGATGGTAGTCCAAGATACACAGCTTTAATGAATAATGAAAGTGATGTAGTAGATGCTTTTGCAACAGATGGACTTTTAAAGAAGTTTAATCTTGTAGTCTTAGAAGATGATAAAAATGCTTTTCCACCATATTATGCAATACCTCTTGTTAGAAGTGATACTTTAGAAGAATATCCAGAAATAGAAGATGTATTAAGTAATCTTGGTAATAAGTTAAATAATAATATTATGAGTGAATTAAATTATAGAGTAGATGAACTAGGAGAAAATCCAAGAGATGTTGCAAGAGAATATCTTGATAGTATAAATTTTTAAACAGATAGGAGTTTGAAATAAAATATATTTATGACATATTATAAGTGAAAGGAGAATTTATGGTAGTAATCGTAGGAGGAATAATTGTAAAAGATAATAAAGTTTTACTAGTACAGGAAGCTAAAAAAAAGTGCTATGGAAAATGGAACATACCTGCTGGTCGTTTAGAGTTAAATGAAAGTATATTAAGTGGTGCTATTAGAGAAATAAAAGAAGAAACTGGTTGTGATGTAGAACTTACTGGCATACTTAATATAGCAAGTAAAAAATTAGAAAATGAAACTTTAGTAATGCTTACATTTATGACAAGATTATTAAATGAAAATATTACTTATAATAAAAATGAAATATTGGATGTAAAATGGTTTGATATAGATTATGTTCTAACTAATATGGATAATGATTTAAGAGATTTAGAAGCTATTAAAAAGCCTATTATTAATTATAAAGAAAATAATATTGGTTCAATAAATTTAGTTAGTGAAATATAAAAAGTAATATAATTTAATTTTATAGTATAATAGTTAAAGTTTATAAAGGGAGAGATTAACAATGAAAATAAAATATAATGTTTCTAATATAAAGTGTACTGGTTGTGAGAACAGAATAATGAACTCTTTAAAGATGATAAAAGGAGTTAAGAGTGTTTTAGCAGACCGTAATAAAGGCGAAGTTATTGTAGAGTTGAAAAATGAAAAAGTAAGTAATGAAGTTAAAGTTTTACTTAATAATTTAGATTTTCCTGTAAATAGTGAAGATATCGTTAAATAAAAATACTTAAGAGTTTAATCTAAGTATTCTTTTATTTTACTGTAACTATTAACTAACACTTCATCAATTCCTCTTTTACAATTAGCAGGGGAAGGAGAAGGTAGTTTAAAAGCTTCTATCCCAACATCTTCAAGAAGATATTTATTATATAAACTATATGCCTTAGTACCAGTAGTAAATATCGCTTCAATCTTACTATCATCAACAATTTTCTTAATGTTATTAGGTATAACATCTTTAATACTACTATCACTTGATGCTGTTATATTACAACTATATACGACATCAAAAAGAGCAATTTTATGATTTAAGAGAAACTTTTCCCTATCTTGATTAGAACTTCCAATATCTTCCTTAAATACCTTTTCTAAAGTAGACCAGAATCTATTCTTAGGATTTCCATAATAAAAATTATTTTCTCTTGATTTAATGGAAGGAAAACTACCTAATATTAAAACTTTAGACTCACTATTATAAACTGGTTTTAATGGATGAACTACTTTCAAAAATACCACCTCTTGTGTTAGTATAATTATAGAATTTGTTTTTGTAAAGAAGGTGTTTTAATGCAAGATATCAATTATTTATTATATAGATTATCTAAATCAAAGTTTAGAAGTAGTTTTCATCTTAAAGAAAAAGATATAGAATATATTGATAAAAAAGGATTAGATAAAATTAAAGAACATGCTTATGACTTTATAATTAAAAGATTAAAGCCAAGTATTATTCCAAACGATGGAAAACAAACACCTATGAGAGGACATCCTGTTTTTATAGCAGAGCATGCAACTGCAACTTGTTGTAGGGGTTGTCTAAATAAATGGTATGGTATTCCCAAAAATAGGGAATTAACTGATATAGAAGTAGATTATATTGTCAAAGTAATTATGATGTGGATAACAAATGAATATAAGAAATACAAATAAAAAACTAAGCCAAAAGACCTAGTTGAATCTCTATATATGGTGGGCTGTTAGGGATTCGAACCCTAGACCCATTGATTAAGAGTCAATTGCTCTACCAACTGAGCTAACAGCCCATAAACTGATTACTCATATAATATAGCATAGAAATTCTAAAAAATAAAGCATTTTTTGATACAAAACGCCAAAAATTCTATGATACTATAATTTTATCTCAAAATTTTCTGTTGGTATTATTAAATTCTTAATAGGATTATCTAAAGCGACTTCTCTAGTACTATTACGCATATGAGTAGCGACTATTTTTTTATTTGGATACTTTTTACATATTTCTTTTATATCCAAAAATCCCATATGAGATTTATCGCCATTTTCTTTTAAACTCATATCTAAAATAGAAATATCAGATGCCTCAACAATTTTTTAGAAAGGAACAACTTCTTTATTAACTTGTTTATTAATAAAATGTTGGACAATTAGTAAAACTATACCAAGAATAATACCAATAAATGTAATCATATAGAATGTATCAGTAACAGGCTTTAAGATAATAGTAGCATTTGCGGTACTAGACATTCTTTCACTTATTAAAGCTATTAAACCATTAAATAATAGAGTAGATATAGCAACTGTTATAGAAACAATGCCAATATATTCTAAGAAGTTCTTTTTCTTAAAGCTACTTATAAATAATAATAAAGTAATAACACCAATTATTATATAAAGAGTAGTATGTAAATTATCATCTCTGCAAACTTTAATAATATCAACTAAAAACTGTCCGCTACTAGATACTTCACTATTACTATCATTACTACTAGCACCATTAATAACAATACTTAAATTATCATTAATCGCGTCATTTGCATAACTTTCTAGTTCATTTATCTCATTATCATCTAAATTAAGTTCATACTTTTCATTTGCCTTATCAATAAACTCTCTAGTCCCATCATTAATTTCAATACTACCATTATTTAAATAAGCATCAATTCCTTGTTGTAATATTGTATTAACATAATCTTTCGCTTCATCTGTTTGTAAAATAGAATCAACTTGTTCCTCTGAAACACCATAACTATTTGCATGATTATAAATTTCTTGCCCATAATCAGTTTCCTTAAAATCATTAACTACAACCTCATAATCAATATTATCAAGTATTTTTCTTGTAGAACTTGGACTTGTTAGACTACCTACAGTAAATACCGTAATAGTAACAATAACTACAATAAATAAAGTAATAGTAAGTAAATAATTAATAAAAGTTCTCATAAATTCCTCCTTCTTTGCCCTTATTATAACACGTGTTTAACAGTTTATAAATCTATAAATTTATGATATTATTAAATAGAAATGAGTAGGAAGGCTGTGAAGTTATGGAAAAGAATATAAAAAGATATAACCCAGATATAAAAAAGGGGTTAACTAAAAGCCAAGTAGAAGAAAGATTTACTAATAATCTAGTTAATTTTAATACTGATGTTAAAACTAAAAGTGTTAAAGAAATTGTAAAAGAAAATGTTTTTACTCTATTTAATATCATTAATATTATCCTAGCAGTCGCTATAATATCAGTAGGGTCTTATAAAAATTTAACCTTTATAATTATAATTGTTTTAAATACTTTAATTAGTACAATTCAAGAGTTAAGATCTAAATATACAATAGATAAGTTAAGTGTAATATCAGAGCATAAGATTAAGGTAATAAGAGATTCTAAAATAGAAGAAGTGTCTTTAGATGAAGTAGTTCTTGATGATATTGTTAAATTTACTAGTGGTAATCAAATAGTAGTAGACTCTATTATTAAAGAAGGAGAAGTCTTAGTAGATGAGTCTTTTATAACAGGAGAAGAAGAAAATGTCTTAAAAAAAGAAGGAGATATGCTTTTATCAGGTAGTTTTATTGTAAGTGGTACTTGTACTTGTAAAGTAGAGCATATAGGTTATGATAACTACACTGCTAAAATAAGTAGTGATACTAAATATATTAAAGAAGTATCTAGTGAAATTATGAGAAGTTTAAATAAAATTGTTAAGACAATCTCTTTTGTCATAGTCCCTTTAGGTATACTTTTATTTGCAAGACAAATGTTTCTTCCTGATAATACTTTTGAAAATGCTGTTGTTAATACTGTCGCTGCTCTTATCGGTATGATACCAGAAGGTTTAGTTTTACTAACAAGTACAGTCTTTGCCGTTAGCGTTATCAGACTATCAAGAAGAAAAGTATTAGTTCAAGACTTATACTGTATAGAAACACTTGCAAGAGTAAATGTAATCTGCCTTGATAAGACAGGTACAATTACAGAAGGTGTTATGGAAGTAAAAGATGTTATAGATAAAGAAATGTCTAAAGTAGAGTTAAAAGATTTACTTGGAACTATAGTTCATATTATTGATGATGATAATCCTACAGCCAAAGCCTTAAAAAATGCTTTTTATAATAAGAATGCTTTAGATTATGAAAAAATAGTACCATTTAATTCTACTACTAAATGCTCTGGACTTGTAATGAAAAATGATAAAGCCATATTTATAGGTGCCCCTGAGTTTTTATTAAAAGACCATAAGAAATATAAGGAAGAAGTAGATAATCTTACAACTGAATCAAGAGTAGTTGCAGTTGTCGAGTATAGTAGTTATAATAAGAAAAATGAAAAGCAAAGATTACTTGGATATATTTTACTTCAAGATAAGATTAGAAAAGAAGCAGAGTCTACAATTAAATACTTTAAAGACCAGGGAGTTAAAGTTAAGATTATCTCAGGTGATAATAAAAATACTGTTTTAAATATTGCAAGACGTGCTAAAGTAGGAGATGCTTTAAAAGCGATAGATTTATCTACTTTACATAGTGAAGAAGAAATTAGAGACTCCGCCCTTAAATATGATGTTTTTGGTAGAGTTAAACCAGAAGAAAAACATATCTTAATTAAAGCTCTAAAAGATGCAGGTAATACAGTTGCTATGACAGGAGATGGAGTTAATGATTGTCTTGCTTTGAAAGAAGCAGATTGTTCTATCGCTATGGCTAGTGGTACAGATGCTGCAAGAAGTGTATCTCAACTTGTCTTATTAGACTCTAACTTTGATTCTATGCCTAGTGTTGTTTTAGAAGGAAGAAGAAGTATTAATAATTTACAACGTTCTGCATCCCTTTTCTTAGTTAAAACAATTTATGCGGGACTTCTTGCCTTTATTTTTCTCTTCTTAGAAGAATCATACCCATTCATTCCAGTTCAACTAACTTTATCAAGTGTTGTAACTATAGGAATACCTTCATTTATACTAGCTTTAGAGCCTAATAAAGATAGAGTAGAGGGTAACTTCCTAATTAATGTCTTAAAAAAAGCCACTCCACCTGCCTTTGTTATCGTTATAAATATTGTTATTATTACGTTGTTTGGTAGTGCTATAGGCCTAACTTATGCTAAAGTATCAACATTATCTTTAACAATTACTGCCTATGTATCATTTATTCTCTTATATAAAGTATGTCAACCATTTAATAGAGTTCGTCTAATTCTCTTTGCTCTAATGTTCTATTTATTTATATACTGTATTATGAATTTAACAACGCTTTTCTCAATTACTCATTTTGATTATCTAATGATATTTATAACCTTTATCCTAATGTTTGCATCTCACGAACTATATAAACTATTTGAAATATTAGTAGAAAAGATTGTTAAAAAACTAAAAATATAATGCTTCGAAAACTTTCGAAGCATTTTTTTATATAATAGGAAATTCATACTTAAAAATCGAAAAGATGTATTGACAAACATATCTTCTGGATAGTACACTTAAGTTACAAATATTAAACAGAGGTGTTCGGATTATGAAAATATATAGAGCATATAAATTTAGGTTATATCCAACAGTAGACCAAAGAATATTAAT
>DVKQ01000003.1 GCA_018715925.1 Candidatus Onthousia faecipullorum | reverse complement strand
AAAAAATAAATTAATACGGTAGCGACTGTCGGAATTTAAGCCTATGGAGAATAAGGGTGACCTTATCTATGAAGTAGGAATCCTTGGAGGTAACGACAAGGTAAAAACAAACTTGTTTGTTTTATTTGTTCGTTATAGCAAATAATTATTATAGGAGGTGATAATTGTAAAAAGAAATTATGGCTTTGACAATGAATGGGACTTCTTCAACTATCTTAACGGTAAGAAAGTAGGAGAAGTAAATATTATGTTTAGAAAATTCTTGCTTGCCAACTTTCCATATATTAACAACGATATGAAAATATCTGCCTATGTTAATTTTGATAGGACTAAAGAAGATATTTGGATTAGAGTAGGTAAAGTAAAGAAATCTATTAGTATTAAAATGGGTAAATGTAATACTGTTCATAATGAATATATCTATAATTTTACTAAGTTTTTAGAACAAGAAAAAGTTCCTCTTAAGATTATAGATATAATACTAGATTATTTCTTTGCTGATGGTACTCGTAATGGAACTGGTAAAAGAACCTTAACTTTTCCTGATTATAAGTTAAAACTTAAAAGAAAAATTAGAAAAGTTAATAAGTATTTTATGAAACATGAAGATTTACTTATCAAATTAATTAATCGTTTTGTAATAGGAAGTACAGATATATTAATACACGGAACAGTTGATAATTTTACTTATATTACTAAAGATGAAATAATTAAATTACTACTTTCATTGAAGAAGGAACCATCATCAACAATTCATTTTTCTAGGCTAATTTTTGCATCTAAAGGACGTAATAATGATATTGATAAATTTATAGTCCAGATTAAATGGTATAACCTAGCGGATGATATTGAAAGAATAAGAAAAAACTTACCAGTTTGATACTAGTAAGTTTTAATTTTTATAATGGCGGAGTAGGAGAGATTTGAACTCTCGCGCCAGTTGCCCGACCTACACCCTTAGCAGGGGCGCCTCTTCAGCCTCTTGAGTACTACTCCAAAACGCATACATTTTGTCATAAGACACTTATAATATTACCCTAAAGAAATATAAATGTCAAGAAAAAATAAAAGAAAAGCTCCCCTTTCACGGGGAACTTGGATTTTTCTATGGTGACCAGTACGGAATTCGAATCCGTGAATGCTACCGTGAAAGGGTAGTGTGTTAAGCCACTTCACCAACTGGCCATAATTTTTTTCTCTACATAAAAAAATAAAAATAAATGGCGCCTCAACTAGGACTTGAACCTAGGACCCCTTGATTAACAGTCAAGTGCTCTAACCAACTGAGCTATTGAGGCAAATAAATTAAATGGTGGGCCTGACAGGACTTGAACCTGTGACCCCTTGCTTATCAAGCAAGTGCTCTAACCGACTGAGCTACAGGCCCGCAATTGCTAGCACATTTACATTCTACACTAAACTAGAAAGAAATGCAAGCTTTTTTTACTTTTTTTCTTCAAGCAATATTAGGATAGCAAATAACTTTTATTAAATCAAGTGTTTTTTTGAAAAATTTCATATAAATTTCACAAATAATAGATAGATTATTAACTAGGGAGGAGAAAAAATGAAAAAAATTAACCAATTTTTTAAGAAACATTGGAAGAAGTTTTTACTAACTATCATTATTATAGCCATAATTGCAGGAATTATTTATCTAAGTTTTAGAGCTTACGATAGATATCGTGAAAACCTATTAACAGATCCTGCTTGGATAAGAGAAAATGTTAATTTAGTAAAAAATGATGAAGGAGTGTATGAAGTAGAGAAAAATGAAGATATCTCTATCTTTAGTGAAGATTATCAAAATATAATCGAAGAGAAAATTGATGCCTTAAAGGATTCTGCCGATTATACCATAGAAGAACCTTTAATAATCCATAATCCATATGGTACTGGTTCTTTGTCTTACTACTTATATTATACTGATAGTGATGAAGATTTAGACTATAAAATTGAAACAGAAGGATATAGTGATTTTGAGAAAGAAATTTCTCATAAAGACAGTAACGAATATCAATTAATTGGTTTTGTGCCAGGAGAAACTAATACTCTAACACTTACTAGTGGAGATAAAGAACATGAATTTACTATTACAACTCCTAAATCAAAAGCTGATATTGATACTCAAGTTGAAGTAATTGATGGAGATAGTGATGAAGAATTAACAGATGGTCTTTATGCACTTTTAGGACATGATAAAAACTACAACTCTAATATTTATCTATATGATAATGAAGGAGTACTAAGAGAAGAGTTTGTTCTAGATAGTTATAGAGCAGACCGCATTATCTTTGAAGATGATTATATGTACTATGCTTATAATAAAAAAGGTATAGTTAAGGTAAATGATTTAGGTAAAATAGAAGAGTTCTATGATTTAGGAAACTATACAATGCATCATGATATGGTTTATGATGAAGATAATAATCGTTTTGTAATATTAGTTAATGAAGATGGTACCGATACTATTGAAGACGTTATTATTACAGTGGATTTAGATACTAAAAAGATAGAAAAAATAGTTGATATGAAAGACTTATTACCAGAGTTTTACTTAAATGCAGTTAAACCAGAAGGTAAAAATACTTATGGTGGTTATGAACTTGACTGGATTCATTTAAATAGTTTATCTCTAATAGGAGATGATATCGTCTTAAGTTCGAGGGAGTTAAGTACGATAATTTATATTAGTAATGCTTATACTGATCCTAGTGTTAAATACTTATTAACAGATGAATCTGTTACAGAAGATACATCATATGGTGATTTACTATATGAAAAAGTAGGAGACTTTGTCTCACAAGCAGGACAACATAGTATTACCTATTACAGAGATGAGACTCTTGAAGATGGAGAGTATTACCTATATATGTTCAATAACAATTATCAAGGTGCTAGAACAAGACCTAACTTTGACTGGTCTAATTATCCTGGTACTGGTACTTATAATGAGGGAGAAACGTCATACTTCTATCAATATAAAGTTAATGAAAACGATAAGACTTATGAATTAGTTAAGAGTTTTGAAATACCTTATTCAAGTATAGTAAGTGATGTTGAAATACTTGATGGTGGTAATGTCGTTGTCGGTAGTGGCAAAGATAACTCCTATGGTGAATATGATAACGATGGTAATTTAATTAGACAATTTAATTACAACTCTAAGAAATATGCTTATCGTGTCTTTAAATATGAATTTAATAACTTATTTGATTAAAGTCTAGTGATAGACTTTTTTCTTTTTATCTGATAAAATAATACCGTATTTTGAAGGGGATGATATTAATGAAAGGAAAAGTTTTAGAAAAAGGTGAATTATTAGAAACATTATATGTTTTATTTAAAGATTTAAGTAAGAAAAAGGTAAAGAACTATCTAAAAGATGGAGGAGTACTACTTAATGGTAAAGTTGTAACTAAGTATGATTCTCCAGTTAAGAAAAATGATATTATTGAACTTAGTAAGATTAATAAAACTCATAAGAAAAGTAATCTTGATATCATCTATGAAGATGAATATTTCTTTGTAATTAATAAACCAGCCGGACTTTTATCTATTAGTACTACTAAAGAAAAAGAAAAGACTGCCTATCACTTAGTTAGAGAGTTTATTAAAAGTAGAAAAAAGAATGATAAAATCTTTGTCTTACATCGCCTTGATAAAGATACATCAGGAGTTTTAGTCTTTGTAAAAGATAATACTCTAAAAAATCTTTTACAAAATAATTGGGATAAATATGTTAAAACAAGAGAATATGTCGCTTTAGTAACAGGTAATGTAAAAGATGTAGATGACTATACTTGTTATTTAAAAGAAATAGGACCTGATAAAGTTATTGTTACTAATAAAAAAGAAGGTAAAATTGCTGTTACTTCTTTTAAGACAATTAATAAAAATAATAAATATAGTCTTGTCAAAGTTAATATTAAAACTGGAAGACGTAATCAGATAAGAGTAGTTTTAAATCATTTAGGTAACCCTATAGTAGGAGATAAAAAGTATGGAGGTATTAAATCTAATAGACTTAATTTACATGCTAGTAAATTAATAATAACTAATCCTCTTAATAATAAAACTTATACGTTTGAAAGTAATGTACCATTATCATTTAAGAAGATAGGTAATATAAAATGAAAGATGTTTGCTTTTTAATTCATGGCTCTTATGGTAATCCATATAAGAATTTTCTTCCATACTTACATAAAAGCATAACTAAAAAAGGTTACTATGTGATTGTACCACAATTTCCAATATATTCTTTACAAACCTATGATAATTGGT
Source organism: Candidatus Onthousia faecipullorum (assembly GCA_018715925.1). Lineage (GTDB taxonomy): Bacteria > Bacillota_I > Bacilli_A > RF39 > UBA660 > Onthousia > Onthousia faecipullorum. The sequence continues at coordinate 7,193 of DVKQ01000003.1, read as the reverse complement.
CTGATATTTTAGAACAATATCTTAATCTAGGACTTTTAAGTGAAACTAGTACTATCATTACTCATAGTCTAGGTAGTATATTTATTGTTAAGTTTTTAAAAGAACATAATTTAAAAATTAAAAAACTAATTACAGTAGCAGGATTTAACAATATTACTTATGAAGATGAACACCTTTATAATAGTTTCTATCTTGATAACACCGATAAGATTAGTGTTGCAGAAGATGCAATTTGTATATGTTCTACTAATGATAAATATGTTTCTTTAGACAAAGCTTTATCTTTCGCCAAAATGCTTGGTGGCAAAGTAATTAAATATGATAATACAGGACATTTCAGTAGTAATGATGGTTATCAAGAGTTTAGAGATATTTAAAATATTTGTAGGAGAGATGTAGATGAGAAGTAAAAGTGAAGTAGAACATAGTCTTATAACAAAATATCGTAAAGATATTTGGCGTAAATTTATGAAAGCCGTTAGAGACTATGAATTAGTAAGTGAAAATGACCATATCGCTGTTTGTATATCTGGAGGAAAAGATTCTGTTATACTTGCAAAATGTCTAGAAGAATTGCAAAAACATGGCAAAACTAACTTTAAACTATCATATATCGTTATGAATCCAGGTTATAAAGAAGAAACTTTAAAAGTAATAAAAGAAAACTTAGAATCTTTAGGTATCGACTATAAAATATTTGACTCAGATATCTTTGAAGTTGCTAACAAACTAGATAAAGACCATCCTTGTTATATGTGTGCTAGAATGCGTAGAGGTTTTCTCTATAAGACTGCTAAAGACTTAGGATGTAATAAAATTGCCTTAGGCCATCACTTTGACGATGTGATTGAAACTATTCTTCTATCAATGTTTTATGGGGGAGAATTTAAAACGATGTTACCTAAACTACATAGTACTAATTTTTCTTCCATGGAACTTATTAGACCTCTTTATTTAGTAAGAGAAGAATCAATAAGTAAGTTCTGGCAATATAATGGATATACCTTTATAAACTGTGCTTGTAAATTTACAGAAAATAAAGATGTCGAAAGTAATTCTAAACGTTTAGAAATAAAAAAACTGTTAAATGAGTTAAGAGAAAAGAGTGATGTTATTGATAATAATATCTTTAAAAGTGTTGAGAAAGTTAATCTAGAAACACTTATAAGTTATCAAGATGATGGTAAAATTACTTCCTTTTTAGACCGTTATTAGGTCTTTTTTTGTATAAAAAACTAATCATTTAATCATTACTAATTTAGGAGATGATTAAATGGCAAATAATAAAGTATTAATAAGTGGAGTACAAACATCCGAATTAAAAGTACTAACTAATGAAGAGATGATAGAACTGTTTAAAAAAATGCATAATGGTGATACATTCGCTAGAAATGATCTTGTTAATGGCAATTTAAAATTAGTACTTAGTATCTTAAGAAAAGTAAATGCAAAAAATGAAAACTTAGATGACCTTTTTCAAGTTGGATGTATTGGCCTAGTAAAAGCGATAGATAATTTTGATTTATCCCATGAAGTTAAGTTTTCAACATATGCAGTCCCGATGATTCTAGGAGAAATAAAAAGATATTTACGTGATAATAATAGTATCAGAGTAAGTCGTTCAACAAGAGATCTCGCATATAAAGCTTTAAAGTTAAAAGAAGTATACTTTATGGAAAATGGAAAAGAAATATCTGTGGAAAAGCTTGCAGAAGCATTAGAGGTAACAGTTTATGATGTGGTATATGCATTAGAATCCCTAAAAGATCCCTTATCTATGTTTGAACCCATTTATAACGATGGAGGAGATACTATCTATGTTTATGATCAAATAGAAGATAAGAAAAAAACAGGCTCAGTTATGGAAGAAAAACTTGCAACAAATGATGCCGTTTCCTCACTAAATGAAAGAGAAAGATTGATACTAAATGAACGCTACATCATCGGAAAAACCCAAATGGAAATAGCCGAAGATATGAATATTAGTCAAGCACAAGTATCAAGGCTTGAGAAAAATGCTATAAAACAATTAAAGAAAACTTTAAGATAGGCATAGATTAAAAATCTTTTACATATCTTTAAGTAGTTAGAAGAGTGATATTATGAGACTTTCTGATTTACAAAGTAAAGATATTGTTAATGTTATAGATGGCAGGAATATAGGTAATATTATAGATGTTAAAGTTGATGAGAGAAATGGTGCCATTATTAGTTTAATAGTAGAATCTAAGGGTAAGTTTATCTCTTTTGGTAAAGGAGAAGATACTGAAATTAGATGGCAAAGTATTGAAAGAATTGGTGAAGATGTAATACTAGTAAGACTAGGTAATTAGTTATGAATAAAAAGAAGTTATATATCTTTTTAAGTCTCTTAATATTATCTTTTTTTACAGCCCTTTATCTTACTTCTATAGCAGGTAAGAAATTAGAACCTATTATCATTAATTATGCTACTGTAGAAACAGAAAGAATTGCTAATGTTATCTTAAATGATGTTGTTAATATAGATGAAAATCTATTAGATGAAGAACTCTTTGAAATAAGTAGAGATAATAATGGTAATATTGAGCTTATTAATTTTGATACCAAAACAACTAATAAACTATTAAAAGAAATAAATGATAAAGCCATGAAACGATTAACTGCCTTAGAAAAAGGAGATACAACTGATTTAGAACTGTCAGATTCTCTAAAAGGAACAAGACTAACTTTCCTAGACGATGGAGTAGTTTGTGATATACCTATTGGCTCACTATTCCATAATGGTTTAATAGTAAATTTAACGACAAGTATACCTATTAGATTCTCATTTATTGGAACAGTTTCAAGTAATATTGTAACAGATGTTAAAGAATATGGCTTTAATAATGCCTTAATTGAAGTAGGAATAGAAGTAACTATTAAAGAAAAAATAACAATGCCTCATTCTACAGAAAGTATACCTATTACTACCAAAGTAAATCTTACTACGCAAATAATACAAGGAGATATTCCAAACTATTATAATGGTTCTTTTGCAACATCATCTCAAGTTTTTGAAACTAAAATTAAATAATATGTTACAATAGTAATAGGTGGTGCTTATGTATAATTTATTAGATAATAATTATAAAATAACTAAGGGAAAAGAAAATTTTGATTATGAAGAAGTGAAAAGTCTCTTTACAGATTATTTTAAAGACTATGACTATGTTTTAGGAGACTATTCTTACGGAAGAATAAGACTAAAAGGCTTCTATGATAGTAATAATAAGAAAGTAAGAAAGCTAAATGATATTAAATATTTAGATAATTATATTAAAGATTATTGTTCTCCTGGAGCGAGGATTTTTCTTCTAAAAAAAGAAAATAGGTAAAATATGTAAAAAAGACTTTCTATTTCTTTTTTTTTATGCTAAAATGATTTATAGAATAGTAAAGGGAGGAAACAAGGATGAACGAAAAAAAGAAAATGACTTTATCAATTATAGGTGAAGATGGCTCTATTGACGAAGTAGAAGTTGTTATTGCCTTTGAATTTAAAGATACAAAAAGAGAATATGTTGTATATACAAAAAATGAAAAAGATGAAAATGGTAATGTAACAGTTTATGTTTCAAGAGTTGATAGAAGTGGAGATACTCCAAGACTATATGGTATCGATGATGAAGATGAATGGAATAGAGTAAAAGATGTATTAAGAAAACTATCAAAAAAAGACTAATAGATAGTAATAATTAGTTGGAGGCGAATGACATGAGTGAAAAACTACATAATGAAGAATTTGATGTTAAACGAGTAGATGGCAGTGCTTTAAGTGGTGATTCTAATAAAATTAAGTTAAAAATTACTTCTTATGCCGTTATTTTGGAAGTGCAAGAAGCATATATGAAAGAAGAAATAGCTGCTAAAGAACAAGATAAAAAAGACTTAGAACAAAAGTTAGAAAGTGAAGAATTAAGTAGAAAAGACAAAAGAGAAATAAAGAAAGACCTTTCTCTTCTTAATGCTGAGTTAGATATTCTTAATGATGTGTTCCTTGAATTTTCAGAATCACGTAAAAGATTTATGGAAATAGCTAAGAAAGCTTTGAAATTACCAGAAGAGAACTTAAAAGAATTAGGAGAAACCGGCTGGTTAGAAATGGAAAGCAAGAAAGTTAATATTGATACAGAATATGAAAATATTCAAAACAAATTAATTGATGCTCAAGATGATGAAAATGTATTTACAAGTGTAGATACAGATGCAATTAAAGAAGCAGTAGAAAAGGCAATGAACGAAAAAAGTGAAGATCTTCCTGAAGAATATAAGAATGATGGCGATTTCATTGCAGAAAATATAACTTCAGATAATTTTGACGATGCTATATCTAGTGCTACAGAAAATATAAAAGATGTAGTTGATGAGAAAAAAACTGATGAACTAACAGAAGAAGATGCAAGAGATATTTTTGCAAATGCTGGAACTGTTGCAAGTGAGAATCCGAAAATTAAAGAGGAAGAAAATGCTACACCTGACTTTAGCTTATTTGGTCAAGAGGAAATTATACCTGAAACTCATACAATTGAATTTGAGAATCCACCTATTGCTGCTGAAACAAGTGAGTGGGCTGCAGAACCTGCTACTGAAGTAGAAGAAAATGCTACACCTGACTTTAGCTTATTTGGTCAAGAGGAAATTATACCTGAAACTCATACAATTGAATTTGAGAATCCACCTATTGCTGTTGAAACAAGTGAATGGGCTGCAGAACCTGCTACTGAAGTAGAAGAAAATACTAATACAAATAACTCTATAAGCTTTGATGGTGATACCTCAATAGAGGAGATGCTTGCAAATCTAGAAAAACAAAATGAAGCATTGCAAAATAAATGGGCTGAAATGAATCAAAGTGTCTTCGATACTAAAGCAGAACAAGAAAATGCCAATAAGAGAAAAAATGCTACTAAAGAGGAACTAGATGAAGCTAGAAGAAAATCAGAAGAAACTAAAGAACAAATAAGAATCTTTAAAATGTATAAACCACAAATGGAAAGTCTAAAAAAAGCTAATGCAGAACAAGAAAGACTTAATAAAGCCAAAGAAGAAGAACTTAAGACCGAAACAGCTAATCTTGCATCCATTAACCTAGATATTGAAGGTATGGAAAATGAAATTGCTATGTATAATAGTGAAACTAGTAAAGACTTAGAAGAACTTAAAAAATTAAGAGCAGAATTTACTGGTACAGATTATGATAGTGGTGATACTCCAATTGGTGGAGAAGGAGGACGTAAAAAGTAATACGTTCTTTTTTTTGTTTTTTTTCATATACTTTACTGAGGTTTTAGATATGAAGAATACTCTTTTTTATTACTATCATCTTACACCAGAAAAAATAATTAAAAAAGATAATTATTATTACTTTTATCTTGATAACTACATCTATTATCTATATTTAGTAAATAGACCAATAGAGTATATAAACGAATTAATTACTCTTAACATAACAGTCATTAATAGTAATTTTATGATGATTATCTTTAATGTAAATAAAGAAGCTCTTAGTATAATAAATAACCATTATTATATTCTTTTAAGAGCTCTAAAAAATAGCCATTTTAATATTAATGACATCTATAATCCTACTTATTATCCAAGGGAAGTAACGAATCTAAAGTTATTAAATCATAGTAGCTGGAATAATCTTTGGAGTAGTAAGATAGATTACTTTGAATATCAAAAAGAATATATAAAGATGAAATATAAAACACTCTATAAGACTCTTGACTATTTTATAGGACTAGGAGAAAATGCTATAAGCTATTTTAATGCCATTAACAGCTATTTAGCAAAGGAATTTACCGATATTTTAGTAATCTCTAGAAGAAGAGTTAATCTAAGTGATTTAAGCTTCTATAACCCTTTAAATATAGTTATAGATAATAAAGCAAGAGATAGTGCTGAATATCTTAAATATCTCTTTATAACAGATGATTACACCTATGATTTTCTAGATGAATTTATAACTAATTTAAACTATAGTGCTTATCAATATAGCTTATTAATAGCAAGGCTTCTATTTCCAAGTCATTATTTTGATCTTTATGAGAAGATAATAAATGAAAGTTTAAAAGAAAAAGAGATTATTAAAGTATTAAATAAAACAGAAGAGTATGAAAACTTCTTAAAATATATATATAATTTTATAAATAAAAAAAAGCCTATTCTAAAAATAGACTGGTTAGATTCTAATTAACATTTCTTACTTCTTTAACTTCTGGTACTTCGTTCATTATCATCTGTTCAATACCATCTTTTAAAGTAACATCTAAAAAGGCACAGTCAGCACAAGCTCCACCTAATTTTACAAAGACAATTCCATCTTCGAATTTTATATATTCTAAAGTCCCGCCATCACTAATTAAAAAGGGTTTTAATTCATCAATAATACTTTTAATTTTTTCTTCAACGTTATCCATTTAAATCACTTTTTCCTTTCAATATCATATTATAGACATATTTGTGATTATTGTAAAGGTTGTAAGGACAAACTTTTTTTGCTATAATACAAAAGAAGAGGGAAATTTATGGCAAAGGAATATAAAGAAGGTTCCATTGTTCTTGGAACTGTTACAGGTATAAAAGATTATGGCATATTTGTAAAACTAGATAATAATCACAATGGACTTATTCATATATCAGAAATTGGTAATCACTATATAGAAGATTTAAATAAATATGTTACTCAAAATGAATTAATAAGAGTAAGAATAGTCGAAAAAACTAGTGAAAATATGCTTAAACTTAGTATTAAAAATGTAGATTACAGAATAACTAAAAGACATGGTAGTAGGATAAAAGAAACACCTGGTGGCTTTAAAAATTTAGCTTTACATCTTGACTATTGGATATCAAAAGAGCTAGAAAGTTTAAAAAAGTGAAAAAATATGCAAATAAATTATTGACAATCTAGAAATTAACTGGTATATTTAATCATGTCAAACGGTTTTTGGGCGATTAGCTCAGTTGGTTAGAGCACTTGCCTTACAAGCAAGGGGTCATAGGTTCGAGTCCTATATCGCCCACCATTTATTATATGTTGCCGAAATAGCTCAATTGGTAGAGCAACTGATTTGTAATCAGTAGGTTACGGGTTCGATTCCTGTTTTCGGCACCATTTTATTATGTCGGAGAGATAGCGAAGTGGCTAAACGCGACAGACTGTAAAT
>DVKQ01000015.1 GCA_018715925.1 Candidatus Onthousia faecipullorum | reverse complement strand
TTTATAGGAACATTTATGTGGGTGTCGCCTCCTTATTCTATAGGAAAGGAGGACGTGGAAGTGAAGATGAAAACTTTTATATTAAAGCTTTTAAAATCTGTCGCTTTGGTTGTTATAAGTCTTGCTTTATTGATTGTGGCTATAAAAATATAAGACACTCCGCATAAGAGTGTCGTTTTCAATATTTATGAGGTGACATTCGAGTGTCAAAATAAATGTTCCTCATTTTTTATTGTATGTAAATTTCTTTTACATATTCATAGTATCATAAATATTAATCTTTGTCAAAAATCAATTTCAATAGATAGATAAAAATATAATTTTATTATATAATGAATTTAAGTAGAGGAGGTTGTTTATGGATGATAGAACAACAATTACAGAATTATCAAATATGACTTTACCTGTCTTTATAAGAAAGTTTAATTCTATGCCTTTAGATGAACGTATTAACTTACTTAAAAATCCTTATTTAGATGAATTAAATGAAGTTATATTTTCTTCTTTATTTTTACAAGTTCAAAATATGGAAGAAGTTAGAGAATTACTTGATAATAAAAAAATATTTCATAAGGTTTTAACTTCTCCTAAAAATAAGAAAAAAAGAAATATTCTTAATATTATAGGAGAAGATAATTTCCCATTACTAAAATATATTTTTGAAAGTAATTATATTTTAGATTATAAAGAACAGTTTCTTGATTATATAGATTCTATTGATTATGAACAGTTTAAAAATATATTGGAAAATATTGATTTAACAAAATTAAATAATTTATTTTTTAAAGAATATAGTCTTGAAGAGTTAGAAGATATAATTGGAATTTCTTCTGTTAATAAAGATATCTCATCATCTTTTTTTCAGAAAGTAAAAATGAATATCTTAAATCCTTTAGGAGTTTTAAAAATAAAAAATGAAAAAGAATTATTGCTTTATACTAAATTTAACTTGTTAATAAATGTCTTAGATGAGTTTCCAGAAATAACCTTGAAAAATGGTGTTGTTTTACCATATCAAAATATCTTAGATGTAAAAGAAGGTAAAGTAAATAAGTTAATATCTTTATTAAAAGAAAAAGGGAAAGCAAGCGAGGAAGACTTATTAGAAGTAAGCTTAAAACTATATTATATTTTTGGTTATGATAATGCTAGAAGTATTATTCTTGATAAATTTACTAATATTACTCCTAGTGCTGTTAATAGAATTATAGATTTTAATTTTAAAGATCATAGAAGAGAATATCGTACTAAACATCAAGAACGTTTTTATCATTATGGAATGGAAAATGAAATGATAGATGCCTTAAACAATAATAATTATGAGTTCTTCTCTAATCTTTTATATGATGTAGATGAAGAGAAAATTTTATGGTTAAGAGATGAATCTTTAAAGATAGTAACTACTTATAAAGATAACAAAAGCTTAAATGATGCTTTAAAAGTGAAACTATTAGAGTTAATTAATGAAAGAGAAAGTAAAGCGAAAGAGGATTATGCTAAAGATATAAGAGACCGTTTATCTTTTAAGGATGATAAAAAGTTATCAGTAAATGATTTAAAAGAACTATTTGAAGATGTTTCTCTTGTTGATTTATTGAATAATTATAATCAAGAGATACTTTTAAGATTAAGAGAGTTCTTATTAGGTAATTTTAAAGATAATAATGATTGTCTTCTTCGTTTAATTATAAATAGAGAAGCTCTTGGCTTAAATAATTTACTTGGTAAGTTAATAAATCAATATGATGTGATAGAGTCTATTGCTAAGAAAAATAAATTATCCCTAAATTCAATACTTGATGTTATTGATATAGTTAAGACAAGTTTTTTCTCACTTAAACCAAATGAACAAGATATTTTTTTATCAACAATTGCTAACATAATATCTTCTAAAGAATACTGTACTTTTAAGAGTGAAGAAGAAATTTTAAAAGAAATATGTAAATTGCATGTAGAAAGAAAAAATAAAGTTTATGCTTCAATACCTACTATAGAAGGGAAAAGTGATAATTTCTCTTATAAAGTCGCTCCTTTTGATGCCGAATATTTATTAGCAGCAGGAGTTGATGCTAAAAACTGTTTTCGTATTTCTGGAAAGGGAGAAGATTTCTTCCGTTATTGTCTTACAAGTAATCAAGCGGTTATTATGTACTTTACTAATAAATTGACTAATCGCTCTTATATATGTCCAATAATTCGTAGTGGTAATGGTATTCATTGTAATGGAGTAGATCCTAAACTAGAAGAGGATGAAAAAGATGATTTCTTTAGGGCTTTTACTAAAGCAATGGATGAAATAATTAAGATAAGTTCTAAAGAAAGTATTGATAGTGAAAGAATTGAAGTTGCAACTATTACTAATTTACATTTAGAAGATTATTTTAGGGAGAATAATTATTTAAAATATCAACTTGGAACCTTTATACCAATAGATTTTTCTTGTTATACAGACTACAATAAAAAAGATAAAGAAAACTATATTATTTCTAAAAGTGATGATTATAGAGAAAATAAATATTATTTATCTAAAGATAGGTTTTATCAAGAAAGAAAAGAAGATTATGAATTTAATATTGATAAAGAATATGATAAAGAAAGATTATCAATAATAGTTAATTCTATTGCTTATTCTGCTATTGATTATAAAAATATTCCTACTACTAGAAAAAATAAAGAAAAAAGAACTTTTAAACCAATTGATGTTAATACTTTTAAATATATAGTAGGAAATAAAGATTGGTATGTGGCAATAGATGATCAATATAATATATTAGCAAATTTATTACCTTATGATGAAAGAGCTAAAAAAGAATATATTAAGCATCTAGCACAAGCTCCTTTATTAATAGAAAACATGGAAAAAGAGGAGGAAGAGTATGGAATTAGTTGGGAAAATTTATCAAAAAATAAATAGTAGTAGTGGCTATATTTTAGGTAGTGATGGGAAGTTATATTTATATTTTTGTTATGATTTCTTGGAAGATTTTGATGATAAAATAGGAGAAGTAGTTTTATTTAAACCAATAAACTCTAAAATATTAAGAGCGACTTATATTTCTAAATATTATGGAGAGGATTAAGGTATATTTACGAAAAATTGTAACTAATTTATTACTTTTTCTCTTGATATAATGAAATTAGTATGATACTATATTTATAGGAACATTTAATAGTTGGGTGAGTCTCCTAGAAAGGAGATTGATATTATGAGCAGAAAAGATTTATTAATAGTCTCTTTAATCATAATTATCCTTTTACTTATAAAGTTATTATTTTTAACAATATAAATAAAAGTCACCTAACTCACAACTGTTGAATTAGGCGGCTAACACAAATTATAAATATAAAAATTGTTGGCTCACTCAACATGCGAATATTAAGTGTTCCTCATTTTTTATTTTATGTAAATTTCTTTTACATATTCATAGTATCATAAATATTAACTTTTGTCAAAATTTTATTTGCTAGTTTTGCTAACTATCACTAGTATTGTATTTACGAAATCTTGTAACTAATTTATTACATTTTTCTTGCTATACTAAAATTAATATGATACTATATACATAAGGAACATTTAATGGTTGGGTGATACCAAACTCTATAAACGAGGGAGGTGTTAGAATGAACAAGAAAGATTTCTTAATTTTTTCTTTAGTAATTATAATCTTCCTTTTACTATTCTTACTGTTTATAGTATTAATATAAAAGAAAGTCACCTAACTCACTACGTGGATTAGGTGCATCTGCATTTTATGTTGGTACACTCAACACGGCAATATTAAGTGTTCCTCATTTTTTATTGTATGTAAATTTCTTTTACATATTCATAGTATCATAAATATTAACTTTTGTCAAAAATTTTATTTGCTAGTTTTACTAACTATCACTAGTATTGTATTTACGAAATTTTGTAACTAATTTATTACATTTTTTTTGCTATAAAAAAATTAGTATGATACTATATTTATAGGAACATTTAATAGTTGGGTGAGACCTCAGAAAGGAGGTCGAAATAATGAACAAGAAAAATTTTCTAATTTTATCTTTAGTAATT
>DVKQ01000014.1 GCA_018715925.1 Candidatus Onthousia faecipullorum | reverse complement strand
TAAAATATTTTTATTGTCAAGTACTCTAATGCGAAGACATTCATTGTCTATCTCTCCTCCAAAGAAAGGAAAGTGAAGAGGGGAGAAGTAGATGTCGTTTTGTTTCTCTATCTTAAATTCAATACTATTTTTAGAAAGAAAATCTATAATATCATTATAAATAGTCTCTGTAATTTTGTATTTTCTCTCTATTTCTATATTTTTCATTACTAACTATTCCTCTCTTGTTTCTCCAACTTTTTTAAACACTTAGCTTTCCTTTTTCCAAACTCAAGTGACTTCTTATTAAACTCTTCTAAACTAATAAGTTTTTTTTGAAATCTATCATTTAAAATCTCTACCGCTCTATCAATACCTTCTAATTCTGTTTTAGGATTAACTCTTCTAAATAACATAATTACTCTCCATTTCTATTTTTAAACTGTAGTACAATAGGAGTTCCTTCAAGTTCAAAATTTTCTCTTAATTTATTTTCTAAATATCTTTTATATGAAAAATGTACTAACCCTTTACTATTAACTCTAAAAGTAAACTTAGGAGGTCTTACTCCTGTTTGACTAACAAAGTAAATCTTAAGTCTCTTACCTTTATAACTAGGAGCAGGATTTAAACTATAAGCATCTTCAATAACTTCATTTAAAACACTAGTCTTAATCTCTCGCTTAATATTTTCTTTTACTTTTAATACTTCAGGCATCAACGTATGAATACGTTTTTTAGTTAAAGCAGATAAGAAGACAACAGGAGCATAAGGCACAAATTGAAATTCACTTCTAACTAACTTTTTAAACTCTGATATGTTAGCTTTATCTTTTTCCACTGCATCCCATTTATTAACAACTATAATTAAACCTTTACCCCGTTCTATCGCATAACCTGCAATATGTTTATCATGCTCTTTAATACCATCTTCTGCATCAATAACTAAAAGACATATATCACTTTTATCAATTGATGCCATTGACCTAAATAAACTGTATTTTTCAATCGCTTCATAAACCTTACCCTTTTTTCTCATTCCTGCTGTATCAATTAAAACAAACTCTTCATCATGATATTTAAAAACAGTATTAATAGAATCTCTCGTTGTCCCTGCTACATCACTGACAACGACTCTATCTTCATTTAAAATAGCATTAGTTAAAGAACTCTTACCAACATTAGGTCTACCTATAATTGCAATTTTTAATCTGTCATCTTCATCACTTTCATCTTTTGTTTTAAAATCCTTTGTTACTTCATCCATAAGTTCAATATAACCAGTATTATGAATGGCACTAATAGGAATATAATTATCAAACCCAAGTTCATAAAAGTCATATATATTATCATAACTATCTTTGTTATCCATCTTATTAATCGCTACAACTATTTTTTTATTACTACGTCTTAAAATATCCCTAACAACTAAATCATTACTAGTAATACCATCCTTTGCATCCACAACAAAAATAACTACATCCGCTTCATTAATAGCAATTTCAGCTTGCATCTTTATCTCATCATTAAACTTTTCATCCCCAAGGTCAATTCCCCCAGTATCGACTAAATAAAAAGGTTTATTTAAATAACTAACTTCTTCATAAATCCTATCTCTTGTAACTCCTGGAACATCTTCTATAATAGCAATACGACTACCTGCAATTTTATTAAATAAAGTACTTTTACCTACATTAGGTCTTCCAACAATCGCTACAATTGGTAATTTCATAAGATTCAACTCCTTTCTGTCTCATATTGTATCATAACTTTACACAAAATAAAATATCCTCTATAATTATATAAAAGGAGTAAGTGTATGTTAAAAAGATTTAAAAACTTTAAAAAAAGATTAGTAGAATATTATAAGGAAGAAGAAAATAAAAAAGTAGCCATTTTTTATACAGTTTTAAGGTTCTTAGTTATTCTCTGTTTAATAAGAGAGATATTTATAGGTAATTACCATAATGTCTTCTTATGTATTTTAACTTTAATATTATTTGTAATACCATTCTTTGTTGAAGATAAGTTCAAAGTAAGTATTCCCAATGTCTTAGAAATAATTATCCTGCTATTTATATTTTCAGCTGAAATATTAGGAGAGATTCAAAACTTCTATAATATTATTCCAAACTGGGACATGATACTCCATACCCTTAATGGTTTCCTAGCAGCAGCGATAGGCTTTTCCTTAATTGATATTTTAAATAGTACTGATAAATTTCATATTAAAATGAGCCCTCTCTTTGTAGCAGTAGTATCATTTTGTTTTTCTATGACTGTAGGAGTAGCATGGGAATTTTTTGAATATACCGCTGATAGTCTAGTAAGTACAGATATGCAAAAGGATACAGTTGTAAATAAGATATCATCAGTTAATTTAACAAATGCTAATGCTTTTAATCCTCAAATAATTACAGGTATAGATGAAAGTACAATTTATTATGGCGATGACATTATAACAATATCCGATGGTTATCTAGATATAGGATTAATAGATACCATGGAAGATTTAATAGTTAATTTTATTGGAGCCTCATTTTTCTCTATATTAGGTTACTTCTATATAAAAAAACGAGATAAATATAAAGGAATAGAACACTTTATTCCGAGAAAGAAAAAAGTTTAAGAGTTAAATCTTAAACTTTTTTTACTTAAAAATACTCTTTTTAAGTTCGACAATATCAGAGATATTACAGTCTAAATAATTACAAAGTCGCTCTAAGATATTAATATCTAATCTAGTTAAATCACCATTTATATATCTTGTAATAACTTTATAATCAGTTTCTGTATCTTGGCTAAGTTTATTTTTACTTATATTTTTCTCGTCAAGAATATTACCAAGCTTAAAGTAAAAAGCACTTTTGCCAATTCTAACCTCAATACCATCTTTATTCATTTTATCGCCCTCAAATTAATTTTAGCAATAACCATGGCTATACGACTACTGGTTATATGACTAATAATAGTATTACTTAAAAAAATAAAATTATGTATGACAGTTGATAATAATACTCAAGTCTTATATAATTATGAAAAGGAGTGATAACTATGTTTATAGGTTTAATATTTATTTTAATAGGAGCTTTATTTTTAATATCAATAATTGCACCAGAATTCAATATTGATTTTTCTTATTTAATACCGTTAGTTTTAATGGCATCTTCTCTATACTATATTATAAGAGGTAAAAAGTTTACTCTTGCAAATACAACTGTTTTATATATTGGTATTTGGTTTTTATTAGAAGAATTAAATATTATTAAAGATCCTCTAGATAATGCATTTTTTCCTATTCTTTTAATAATCATAGGAATATTTATTGTAATAGAAAGTCTAAAAGTAAAAAAAGTATTTAAAAGAAAAAATAATAATCTAAAAGACTACTATGGTATCTTTAGTGGCCTAGAAGAAAGAATAACAGATACTGATTTTAAAGGTGCTAATATTTATAGTGTTTTTGGTGGAGTCGATTTAGACTTAAGAGAATTAGATTTAAAAGATGATATTACTATTAATGCCTATTCTATTTTTGGAGGGACTAGTATCTTTGTAAATGATAACTTTAAAGTAAAATTTAATTCTTTCTCTTTGTTTGGAGGAAATGAAAACAAAGCAATTAATAGCGATAAAAAGAAAGTTTCAACTTTAACAATTAACTGTATATCAATCTTTGGTGGAACAGAGGTTAAGTAAATATAAAAGAGGAGAATATAAAATGTTCAATGTGAATCATGTTACCATCAGTGTAAGAGATAATATTAGAAGTATAGAGTTTTATAAAAAATTTGGATTTAAAATACTTAAATCTTGGCAAGCGGATGATAATAGTATAAAAATAGATACGCTTAAGCTAAATAATATAATATTAGAAATATTTTGTTATAAAGAATTTACTGAACTACCTAAAACTGCTGAAAACGTATCAACAGATTTACCAGTGATTGGTACAAAACATTTTGCCCTAGGAGTTAAAAATATAGAAGATGGCAAAGAATTTGTTTTAAAAAACGATATATGTAAAGAAGTAAATATCAAAGTTGGTCGTCTAGCTAAACCTTATTTCTTTATCACAGACCCAGATGGTATTCAAGTAGAAATAATAGAAGAGGACTAATAATCTTACAAATTAGTAAGATTATTTTTCTTGTCAAAAAGATAAGTTATTAGTATCATTAATATGAAGGTGATAATATGCAAGTAACAATTTTAGGAACAGGAGCCTTTGGTCTTGCTCTTGGAAATTTATTACATGAAAAAAGTGAAGCCGATATTGTATTTTGGACAGCTTCCCTAGAAGAGTATTTAGAAATAACTAATAATAAAACCTATGATAGAGTCTTAACTGGAATTGAACTAGCTTCTAATTTAGATGTTACAATGGACTTAATGACTGCCCTAAATAACTCCGATTTAATTATAGTTGCTATTCCATGTAACTATGTAAGAGAAGTCTTATTAAGAATTAAAGAATATTTAACTGATAATAGTAGGGTAATATTAGTATCTAAGGGCCTTGAGAAAAATACTGACCTTTTAATGACCGAAATCTATGAAGAACTTAATTTAAAAGGATATGTATCATATCTTGCAGGACCAACTTTTGCTAAAGAACTTATTGTTAATAGTAAAGCTGGTCTAACACTTGGTACTAAAGATGAAAAGACTAAAGAATTAATGCTTTCTTTATTTAAAAATACTAATGTTGAAATAGAAGTAATAGATGATTATATTGGTTTAGAATTATATGGGGTTATTAAAAATGTTTTAGCAATTCTTATGGGAAGTATTAATAGTAAATATAGGGGAGACTCTACTAATGCTTATTACTTAACTAAAATATATAACTTTGCTAAAGACTTAGTAACTAAACTAGGAGGAAAAGAGAATACTTCTACTTGCTATGGAGCTTTAGGAGATATTTTATTAACTTGTAGTAGTAAAACTAGTCGTAATTATAGTTATGGAGTCCTTCTATATACTAATAAAGAAGAAGCTAATGTTTATAAGAAACATTATACTGTTGAAGGAAGCATTGCTATTAACTCATTAGCAAAACTATTAGAAAAAAATAATCAAACTTCCATTTTTATTGAAAAACTAACTGGGTACTTTAATGGCTCTATTAGTCTTGATGAAGTATTAGAATTATTTTAGGAGACTTTATGGAAGTATATTTAGAATCAATAAAAACAGCTTTCCTTATCTTTCCCTTTTTAGCTTTTTTAATAACTATACCATACTTATTATTACAATATCATAAATATGGATCAGTGCCTTTGATTAGAAGTAGTATTGTCTATACTTTTATTCTATACTTATTAACAGCATATTTTCTTGTAATACTACCTCTACCAAGTAAAGAAGAAGTACTAGCGATGCCAACTAAAGCACCTCAACTCATTCCTTTTACTTTTATAGGAGATTTTATAGATGCCTTTAAAGAAACAAGTGGAGTTTTATCATTTTTAAAATCACCCATAGTTTATACAACACTCTTCAACATTGCAATTACCATTCCCTTTGGAATCTACTTAAGATATTATTTTAAGAAAAAATGGTATACTACTATCATTTGTACATTTTTATTAAGTTTATACTTTGAAATAACTCAGCTTACAGGTCTTTATGGCCTTTACCCAAAAGCCTATCGTCTTTTTGATGTAGATGATTTAATAGTTAATACCTTTGGAGGCATAATTGGTCATCTTATTACCCCAATTATTACTATATTTTTACCTGATAGGGATGAAATAGATAGAATATCTTATAAAAAGGGAAAAGTTGTCTCTATTTATAGACGTTTACTCGCTTTTCTAATAGATTTATTTGTCTTTGCTACCTTAATGTTCATATTATTAGCTTTCCTAGGCTTTAATGACTTTTTAATTCCATTAATTATAGCAACTACAATTTATTATATAATACTTCCTACTTTAACTTCTTATACATTAGGAAAATATTTAGTTAAAATAAAGTTAGTTAGTAAAAGTAAGTACAAACATTTATCTATCTTTATAAGACAGACAATTCTCTACTTTATTATTACTTTTGGTCCTATACTTGTATTAAACTATAATAATCATATAAGCGGTATTATCATTCTATTTTATATCCTCTTTTTAACATACGCTTATTTTGAAATATTCCTAAAATTCTTTGGACGCAAAAAGCCATTAATATATGAAAGATTAACAAAAACAGAAAATATAAGTACAGTATATTATATAGAAACTACCGAAAATGAACCTAGTCAAGATACTAAAAGTGTGATAAAATGTAAAAAAGAGGAGGTTAAAGATGAAAGTAGAGATTAAAAAAGTAATTTGGCCATCTTTAATAAGTTCTATATTCTTATTACTATTAGGCTTATTATTGTTTTTTAAATCTAGTGAAACATTAGTAGGGATCTCCTACTTAGTAGGAGGAGTTTTAATCGCTTTAGGAGTCATCGCTATTATAAACTTTCTAAGAAATAGTACTAAAGACATTTTTGTCCAACTTAATATTGTATATGGTATAGTAAGTATTGTTGCCGGAATTTTTTTAGTAACAGTTCCAGAATTTATAGGAAGTATTATTCCAATCGTCGTTGGTATTGCTGTTATTATAAGTAGTTCCTTCAAAGTACAACAAGCCCTTGTTTTAAAAAATTTAGATAGCAAATATTTCTTACCATCATTAATCATGGCAATTATATGCTTAGTTTGTGGAGTAGTAATTCTATTCAATCCATTTACAAGTGCCGTTGTTGTTACAAGAATCATAGGACTTTTTATGATAATCTATGCTATATTAGATATTATCAATAGCTTTATTCTAAGAAAAAGTAGTAATATTAGTGTAGAAATAAGTACAGATAGAAAAGAGACAAAAGGAAAAAGAACTAAAAATGCAAAGGTAGTTAAAGAAGTAAATAAGGAAGATGAGGAATAAAATGCAAATACTTAATTTAAGTGACACATTAGAAGATTTAACAGAAGAAATAAATAATTTTTTGGCTCCATACACAAAAGAGCCAGCCTTTTGGGTAATACTTGCTATAATTCTTTTCTTAATAGGTTGTTGGGCAATAAGATATTTTGGTAGAAAGTGAGTATAATAAACTTACTTTCTTTTAGTTAATAGAAAGTAAGTGAAAAATGGAGGTGACAAAATTATGGAAAAATTAAAAATAGGGCATAAATATCAAATTCATAGTTATAAACATAATGGACAGATTTACAAAGCTTGGGATGAAGCGACACTCTTAAACTTTGATTTTAAAAAAGGAATTTTAGTATTTGCCAATAACTGTACAACTGTAACTGAAAAAGATGGCCATACCTGGAAAACAAAAGAACCCGCTATATTATTTTTTTTCTTGAATAGATGGTACAATATCATAGGACAATATAAAGGAAGGGGCATATGCTATTACTGTAATATGGCAAGCCCAATAATAATAGAAGATAATACTATAAAATATATTGATTATGACCTAGATGTAAAAGTTTTTGCAAACGGAAGTTTTAAAGTAGTAGATAAAAATGAATACACTTATCATAAAAATAAGTTTAAATACCCAAAAGAGATTGATTTAATTATAAAGAATGAATTAAATAGTCTTATAAGTGAAATAAGAAAAAAGGATAGTTTTTTCAACAATAATGATATAGAAAAATGGGTGAAATACTACCTATATTTAGAAAGTCAAAAAAAATATAAAAAAAATTAAAAAAAGTGTTGACACAACTAAAATGGTCTGTTATATTAGAAAGCGTCACTGAAATTTAGAGCTAATTGGTAACGAAAAAAAATTAAAAAAGTAAAAAAAACAGTTGACAGAAGAGCTTTAAATTGTTATAGTGGAAGAGCGTTGACATTAATTGTCAGTGTCAAATATATCAAAGAAAAATGTCGATAAAAAAATTAAAAAAAATGTTGACAAAACAAAAACAATTTGGTATATTAAAAACGCAGCTTGAGAAAAAAGCAAAATGTTCTTTGAAAACTAAGCAAAACGTCAATTTTGAGTTGTCGGGATTAAATTATAATAAATAAACTTTTAAATATTTTTATTGAGAGTTTGA
>DVKQ01000013.1 GCA_018715925.1 Candidatus Onthousia faecipullorum | reverse complement strand
CAAGTAATGATGTAAGCTTAGCTTGTAATGGAAGCGAGTGCTTAAGTCATGGCTTATCAGAAACAGCAGGCTGGTATAATGATTATCGAAATATGGTAAGTGAGGAGTACCCATGGTTGTTGCGCGGCGGTTACCATAGTACTGGTGGTAATGGCGCAGGAGTGTTCGGCTTCTACTACGCTTACGGTGGTAGTAGCAATGGCCACTCGTTCCGCCTCGTGATGAGCGTGACTAGTCCGTAAGGACTAAGTGAATTAGAGGCTTGAACGAGTTGAAGTAAATCTTATTTAACCTTAGACAGTATATAATCTGACAGTGTATAATCTAGTGTGTAAAAAACATACTAGTTTTTTTACGTCTATTCAACACAAAAAGAGAAATACAATTATTTGGTAATTCTCTTTACTTATATATTAATACTTTTTAATATTCTAATGAAATGATTAGCTTCTCTTAAAACATGGTCTGCTAAAAGGGGAACAATTATACTTTTAATTTTACAATCTAGTATTCCTTCTTCACCTGCTATCTTAAAGTTTCTAAAACTAATTGTTTCACTTAAACTAATATTTTTAAGATTATTTTGATAATTATTAAACTGTTTTAGAATTGCTTCATATTCTTCTGCATATTTATTAGCTGTTATAATTAGTTCTTTTTCAGTTGGATCAAGTAAACCTCTTATAAACTCAGCATGTTCTTTCATAATATTATTCCAAAATAATTCCTGTTCATAAATATAGTTTCTATCAAATGGTTCATTACTTTCTATTTTATTTAATAAGTTATAATACATTTTCGCTTCACTAATTATATGACTGATTAATAATGGATAATTGGTTGTATACATTTTACATGATATAACATTATTTAATATATTTGTTTTAAAATCAATTAGATTTCGAATAAGTGGTAATGTTCTTCTATTTATATTACTAATACTATTTATTAACCTTTCATTTACATTGATTATTCCACTTCTTAACTCTATTTGTCTTCTAGTTATATTACTATCAATTTCTATATCTGATAAATTACTTGTTTTCATCTCTGCTTCTAAAGTATTATTAGTAATCATTTCGTCAGAATTTAGATAATTTTGACTTATATTGTTATTAGCTAGTTCAACTATTCTTGATAAAATAGTAGAAAAGTTTTTTTGAAAGTCATTTGCAATTCTTTTTAGGTCTTTATCTTTTTCCATAAAAGCAGTCTCTAAAAAGAAACTATGTTCTTTCATAATACGGTCAAAGAATAAGTGTAATTCTAAAGATAGTCTCACATAATCAGTTCGACTCATTTGTTTTCCTTTAATAAAAAACATATGTGTATTGATTTTAGATAATTCTATAATAAAATATGTATTTATGAATATTATTTAGTTTTTCTTTCTTTTACTTTTTTATAAATATATGTAATTAATAATGCACCTAATAATATATAGATAGGTACTTTTAATTTCTTAACAAAATTATCTAAGATAATCCAGTTATTACCTAAAGCATAACCAACATAGACAAAAGCAAAGGTCCAAGGAATACTACCTAGTGTTGTATAAATAACAAACTTAAGAAAGGGAACTTTACTTACTCCCATTGGAAGTGATATTAAAGTCCTAATAATAGGAAAGTTTCTACCAATAAAAGCGGAGATTAATCCATATTTATTAAACCATTTATCACATTTATCTATATCTTCTTCTTTCATAAAGAAAAACTTACCATAAGTTTTTATAAAAGGTCTTCCTCCAAAATATCCAAAAGCATAGATTATAATAGCACAAAATACACTACCAAGTACTCCTATTAGTAATGCCATAGAAAAAGAAAATATTCCTCTACCTGCAAGTATTCCTGCAGTTGCAAGTATAAGCTCACTTGGAATAATAATTATAACTGCTTCTAGTACCATACCAAGAAACATTCCAAAATATCCTAAATTAGTCATTAAAGAAGTAATATAAGAATCCATTTAATCACCTTTAGTTAAATATATGTTAAAAAATAATTGTTTATCTCATTAATATTAAGTATAATTTAAGTAAATAATAATATTGGTGATATTTATGAAAATTAAATCTTTAAGAGTCTTAATAATAGTAACAATCTTTATTAGTATAGTATCTATAGGAAGTGGTATCTTTATTTATAATGATATGATGAAAAGAGAAGAAGTATCTTTAAATGTTTCTCGCAATAGAGAATCTTTAATAAAAGATGAAAATGTTTTGATTAAGATAAAATCTAATTATAGTAGTGTTGTTAGGACTACTAAAGATACAAAACTTTATATAAATGATAATGGTGAATATATAGATGCAGGTAGTATAAATAAAGATAATATATTAGAACTTGAAACTATTGATAATATTAGTTTAGATAATAAATATTTTAAACTACTAGATAGTGATTATTATGTTTCTTATAAAGATGTAGAACCTAGTGATGAATCTATTAATAAAAGATATCTTAATTATATAGAGTTTTCTATAGAAGTTACGACTAAAGAAAGTGCTATTTATTATGATGAGAATTTTAATGAGTTATTTACATTAAAAGATCCTATAACTACTAAAGTT
This sequence comes from Candidatus Onthousia faecipullorum, assembly GCA_018715925.1. Taxonomy (GTDB): domain Bacteria; phylum Bacillota_I; class Bacilli_A; order RF39; family UBA660; genus Onthousia; species Onthousia faecipullorum. The sequence continues at coordinate 963 of DVKQ01000013.1, read as the reverse complement.
GTAGTTAATTTAGATGATTATTATGGTATATCTTTATTATCAAGATTAGTTTATGTAAAAAAAGAAGATGTAAGTAATACAGTAGAAGTTGATAGTAGTGAAGATATGGCTGTTAGTGTTCCTGCTATACTTTATCATTTTATCTATTTAGATGGTGATAGTAGTTGTAACGATATTATATGTCACAGTGAAGAACAGATAGACTCACATTTTAAGTTTTTAAGTGATAATGATGTATTTACACTAAATACTAGTGAAGTATTAAGTTTTATTAAAGGTGAGATTAATCTTCCTAAGAAATCTATTTTAATTACAATAGATGATGGGGCAAGGGCAGAGAATTTTATTCCTTTCTTAGAAAAATATCAGTTAAATGCAACTTTATTTTTAGTTAGTTCATGGTATCCTGTTAGTAAGTTTCAATCTCCTTACTTGGAGATAGCAAGTCATACTCATAATATGCATACAACTGGTGTTTGTCCTACTGGTCAAGGCGGTGGTATTAACTGTTTACCTAGTGATGAAATCTTAAATGATTTAAAACTTAGTAGAGAGACATTAAATAATACTAAAGCCTTCTGTTTTCCTTTTTATGAGTATAGTAACTATTCTATTAATTTAGTTAAAGAAGCAGGTTTTGAGATGGCTTTTATTGGAGGCTCTACAAAAATAAAAAAGGGTATAAACCCTTATAAAATACCAAGATATCCTATTTTAAGTAGTTTTAATGTAGATTATATAAGTAATTTAGTATTAGGTTAATATTTACGAAAATTCGTAACTAATTTATTACATGTTTTTCTTGTTATAAAGAAATTAGTATGATACTATGTTTATAGGAACATTTATGTGGGTGTCGCCTCCTTATTCTATAGGAAAGGAGGACGTGGAAGTGAAGATGAAAACTTTTATATTAAAGCTTTTAAAATCTGTCGCTTTGGTTGTTATAAGTCTTGCTTTATT
>DVKQ01000002.1 GCA_018715925.1 Candidatus Onthousia faecipullorum | reverse complement strand
CTATTAATTTTATCAATATCATTCATTGACATAACTTTATATTCAATATTATCCAAATCATTCTCTTTATTAGCTACTTCTATCATTTTTTTTGATAAATCAATACCTAATACACTTTTAGCACCTTTTTCAATTAATTTTCTATCATTATTACCTGCACCACAACCTAAATCAAGTATCTCTTTATCTTTAACATCACCAATTAATTCAAAGAGCTGAGGTGTTTCTATCAAATCATTTGCAGTTAATCCTTTATTTTGTCTTAGCTTTTGATAGTTCTCAAAAAATTCATTATTATCATAAATATTTTGTTCTTTCATTTTTCCACCTACTTAGCTTCATACCAATCATTACCTGTTTCAATATCTACTTTTAAAGGTACATCTAACTTAATAACATTTTCCATCTTATCTCTTACTAATTCTTTAACTTCATCTAACTCATCTTTATAAACGTTTAAGACAAGTTCATCGTGTACTTGAATAAGAATTTTACTTTTTAAATCTCTTTTAGTCATTTCTCTATGTAAATCTACCATCGCTTTTTTAAGTATATCGGCAGCACTTCCTTGAATTGGAGTATTAAGAGCCATTCTCTCTCCTCCACTTCTTACCATATAGTTACTACTCTTTAACTCATCAATAATTCTTCTTCTATTCATAATAGTAGTAACATAACCATTTTTATAAGCTTCTCTTTTTTCTTTATCCATATATTCACTAATACCTGGATAAGTCTCTAAATAGTTATCCATAAACTTCTTAGCACTACCTACATCTATCTTTAAATCTTCTGATAGACCAAAACTACTAATACCATAAAGAATACCAAAATTAACGGCTTTAGCAGTCCTTCTCATAGATTTATCTACATCTTTAATATCTACTTTAAAAATATCACTAGCAGTCTTAGAGTGAATGTCTTTATCTTCTTTAAAGGCTTGTATTAAGTTAGTCGCTTTAGATAGTGAAGCAAAGACTCTAAGCTCTATTTGTGAATAATCAGAACTCATAATAATAGAGTTATCTTCTGGTATAAATGCTTTTCTAATTAATCTTGTATAATCACTTCTAATAGGGATATTTTGTAAATTAGGTTCAGTTGATGAAAGTCTTCCTGTTCTAGTTAAACATTGATTAAAGATTGTATGGACTTTACCATCTTCTTTTATCTTATCTAAAAGACCAACTACATAGTTAGCATAAAGTTTTGTTAACATTCTATATTCTAATACTTTATTTACAACAGGATGATATGGACTTACCTTATCTAAAATATCTCTACCAGTAGAGTAACCTTTTTCATCTTTCTTTCTCTTTTTAGGATAAGGTAATTCTAACTTTTCAAATAACACTTCACCTAATTGTTTAGGAGAACTTATATTAAAAGTACAACCAACATCATTATATATGTCTTTTTCCATATCTTTTATTTTAACTTCTAATTCATCTTTAAGTTTTAATAAATAATATTTATCTACTCTAATACCCGTTAACTCCATATCAGTAAGAACATATGCTAGAGGCATTTCTATTTCACTAAATAATTTAGTCTCACCATACTCATCTATTTTAAGTAAGAAATCACTTTTAGTATTATAGATAAAACTACTCTTTAAATTACACTGATTTATTGTTTCTTCTAACTCTACTTTCTTTCTTCTTTTTAAAGTTCCATAAGTATCTTCAAAAGACTTAATCTCTACATTTAAATCTTTCATTAAAGTAGTAATATCATCATTCATTTTATAGTCTAAAAGGTATGATGCAATCATGGCATCATAGTTACAGTTATTTAATTTTATACCTAGTTTATTTAATAGAATGTAACACTTCTTAACATCATAAGTAGATTTAGGAGTATCATTTTCAAATAATGCTTTATAGTTAACAACCTCTTCTCCTTTTATAAAACAAGTACCACTATCATTTGTAAAACTAACTCCTATAATAACTGATTCATTATAGTTATAAGCATCCATTTCTATATAAAAGGAATATTCTTTACTACTATCAAAGTCTTTAATATCTATCTCTTTTACTTCTATTTTTTTATCACCATCATTAGTATCATTATCTTCTATACTATTTGAATCTATACTATTAACTTTTTTAAGTAAAGATTTAAACTCCAATTCTTCTAGAATCTCTATATATTCTTTTCTATTAAATCCCTTATATTTACAATCTTCTAAACTAAATGGAATATCTACATCTCTATATATAGTTGCAAGATCATAACTCATATAAGCATTTTCTTTATCACTTTCTAATTTTTCTCTAGTCTTAGGAGTTAACTCATCAAGATGATTATATAAATTATTTAAAGTCTTATATTTTTCTAAAAGATTAATAGCAGTTTTCTCACCAATACCTTTAACACCTGGTATATGATCAGACATATCTCCCATTAATGCTTTAAGATCAATCATATTAATAGGTTCTACTTTATATGTTTCCCTAAATACTTCTCTATTAAATCTAACAAAGCCTTTAGTCTTTAATAGTTTTACATCTACTTCATCACTAATTAATTGAAGTAAGTCTTTATCACTAGAGATAATTGTAGCGATAAATTCATCTTCTTCATCTACTTCTTTAGCAATAGTACCAATGATATCATCCGCTTCATAATTATCTATTTCAAAATGTTTAATACCTAAAGCATCAAGAACTTCTTTAGCTTTAGGAAATTGGAGCCTTAAATCATCTGGCATTTCCCTTCTTCCTGCTTTATATTCATCATATTTCTCATGTCTAAAGGTCTTACCTTTATCGAAAGCTACCATAATGTAACTTGGTTTTTCTTCTTCAATAATTTTATTCATCATATTAATAAAACCATATAAACCATTAGTAGGAAAACCTTTAGAATTTCTCATAATTACTCCACTATAACTAGTAGCATAATAACTTCTAAATAAAAGATTATTTCCATCAACTAATATTATTTTTTTCATCTTACTAACCACTCTTTCTTTATTTATTGTACCACACTGCTAGTTTTTTTTAAAACTATTTTAATGATAATACAACATTACTATTTATTAACTCCTCCTCACTACTTTCTAACTCATTAACTCTATCACACATAAACAAAGTAAGAACAACAGCCATTATATAGATTAGGCATACTCCTAAAGCAGTTTTTAAAATATTTTTTAAATTTAACATATCTATCACTCCTTCTTTCTGATATCATTTTATATCGAACAGTTGTTTATGTCAATATATTTGCGAAGATTTGTTTGACATTTTACACTTACTATGCTAAACTATATACAAATAAAGGAGGAAGTGTGTAAAATGGAAAAACTAACTGAGAGACAGTATGATATATTACAGATTATTAAGAAATTAATCGCTAAAAATGGGTATCCACCTACTGTTAGAGAAATAGGAGATGAAGCGAAACTATCTAGCCCTGCTACTATTCATTTTCATATTAAACAACTAGTAAAGAAAGGTTATATTAAGAAAGGTGCTGGTACTAATAGAACTATTGAAGTATTAGTTGACAATGAATACTTAGATAATGATGATGAAATAGTAAGGGTTCCTCTTCTTGGTAAAGTAACTGCAGGTACTCCAATTGAAGCGATAGAACGACCTGATGAAACATTTTCTTTACCTACAGAACTTTTTGGTAATCAAAAAGAGATATTTACTTTAAAAGTTAGTGGTGAATCTATGATTAATGTAGGTATATATGATGGAGATATCTTAATAGTAGAAAGACAAAGTACTGCTAAAAACGGTGATACAGTAGTTGCCATGAATAATAATAATGAAGCGACTGTTAAAACTTTTTATAAAGAAAATGGACACTTTAGATTACAACCAGAAAATGATACAATGGACCCTATAATACTAGATGAAGTTACAATACTAGGTAAAGTTGTAGGACTATATAGAAAATTTTAAAACGAGGCTAAATTACTTAGTCTCGTTTATCTTTCTAATAATATGACTTGCTATTAAAAGCCCTGCACTACTAGGTACAAAAGCATTTGAGCCAATAACAGTTTTATCAGTAACTTTTAAAGGAAGTTCTAAAGATAGACAAACTGTTATTTTTTTCTGTATATTTTTATCAAATTTAGAACGTATAATTCTTGCTAGTGGATCATTGTAAGTTTTATTTAACGTTGTAATAGTTAATTTACTTGGATCTAATCTATTACCAGTGCCCATAGAACTAATAAAGTCTATATTATGTTCTAGACAATAATTAATTATAGATACCTTTGCCCTAATATCATCAACTGAATCTATTACAAAATCTATTTTAGCATTAAAAATATCTTTTATATTATCATTATCTATTTTTAAGTTATAAATAGTAACATTACACTCTTCATTAATACTTTCTATTCTTTCCTTAAAACAATCTACTTTATATTTGCCAATATTATCATTAATAGCGACTATTTGTCTATTAAAATTAGTAATATCAACTATATCATAATCTACTAATATTAAATTACCAATACCACTTCTAGCAAGAGCTTCTACAACATATCCCCCTACTCCACCAAGTCCAATAACTAGAATAGTAGAGTTCTTTAACTTCTCTAAAGATAAAGCTCCTATTAAGTTCTCTAATCTATTAAACTTCATAACTAAGCAGCCCTACTATTAGAATTTAACTTTTTGATAAGTATTTTTTGTTGTTCTTCTGAAAGTACTGGCCACTCTAAATTTCTTCCATTTACTATGGTATTTAAAGCAGCTAGATACATGTAACTATCATAATTACTTATAGCAATGTTTTTATAATTAGTTAAGAAATTATTTATCTTATTAGAATCTTTAAAGAAAGAATTTACAGTATCTAGTTCATCAGTTAATATAACATCACTGTTTTTACTAATTTCATAATCTAAATTATTAAAAAAATCCAATATTTCTAATTGTTTTTCGCAGCCAGCATTCATTAAACTATTTCTTATATAAAGTGAGTTAGGATTGTTGCCTTTAACACTTGCAATTTTATTATAAAATTCTCCATTAAATAATTCATCAAAACCAATATCAGCTAGCGATATATTTGTTTTCTTTATTCTATCTGGACTACTAAGTCTAATATTATTAACAAGCATACCATATATATAATCATTAATTTCATTAGGTTTATAATTAGGAATAGGAATTATATAGGTATCATAAAAATCCTTATCTTTATATTTTTTAGTATTTACTTCAATATAATTAACATTTTTACCACCATAATTAATATTTCTCCTAATAAAATCTGTAATAGCTTTAGGATCTGTAATAGGCTTCTTACTATCTTCATAAGGTTTAAGATGAGTTTTACCAATAACGATATCACTTTCTTTTACATCTTTTGCCCCTGAATCTAATCTATCTTTTTTTATTTCCACATTCTTAAAATTAATTGTAACTTTTAATATTACATCATTTATCATTAATGGTAAGCTTATCATTTAAATCACTGCCTTTCCCATAGGAAGAGTATTATATCATATATTTTTATTCACTGCAAGTATTGCATGTTTAAAAAAAGTGTGCTAAAATTTATTAGTAACTTGTTATGGCCTGTTGGTGAAGTGGTTTAACACGCGCGCCTCTCAAGCTCGTATTCACGGGTTCAAAACCCGTACAGGCTACCACGGATGATTTTTCAAACAACCAGAAATGGTTGTTTTTCTTATGTTTGAGAGGTACTAATAGTTAGAAACAACTAAAAACATTTGAGGTTTACCACAAAAAAACCACACAAATTATATAAAGAAAACTAGGCTATTAACCTAGTTGCTTTTTTAGGGGGCGAGCCATATTTCTATGGCTCTGTCAATTTTTATAATATTGGATAAATACAACTCGCTACACTACCATCTAATGACATAGAATTAAAAGAACAAATGTAGCACTGTATCACTTTTTAACACTTTTTAACATATTATATCAGATTATATTAGATTATGCACGATTTTATCAGATTATAAGAAATGTTTTAATAGACATTTTTCCAACAAAAAACAGGTAGAGCCAGTTAAGACTCTACCTTTGTTATTTAACTCTTAACTTTTGTCCTGGATATATTAGATTAGGATTAGATATATTATTCCAAGCAACCAATCGATTAACTGTAGTACCATACCTATTTGCTATTTTAGTAAGATTATCACCAGTTACAACAGTGTAATAAATAGGATTAGAACTTTGACTACTTCCAGGTATTCTTATTTGTTGTCCTGGATAAATAAGGTTAGGATTACTTATTCCATTATATTCTGCTAGTCTTTGATAAGTAGTTCCATATCTGCTAGCAATACCGCTTAAGGTATCTCCACTAACAACAGTATAAACTGTTTCTTCACTAGTTGTATCAGTGTTTATTTGATGACTATTTGATGAACTACTATCTTTACTATAACCATTTAAACCCGCATTTTTTATAACGCTTGGAAAATCTTCGTACGCATAATCTTGATCACAAACAACACCAGCTACTTTGTTAGTTCTAACACAGTTAGTTTCACCACCAAATTGCCACATCTGACAATTAGGTTTCTTATTTTCCGTAGTCCAATATGCTCTCCATTGAGAATATTTCTCGGCTATTTCTTGTCCTTTAATTTCGTTATTAAAACAAGATTGGTTCATATAAACACCAGTAAAATAACCTGCATTTTCTAATGTTTCACACCATGCTGTAATTAAATCTGTTAGCTCTTGTACTGATAAATTAATTAATATTCTATCTTCCACATCTATATAAATAGGGTACTCAAACTTTTTACCTTTTAAACAATGTTCAATCAATAATTGAGCTTCCTCCCTTGCTTGAGCAACATTAGCAGCTCTGCTCCATTGATAAACACCAACATCTAAACCTGCATTTTTGGCCTTAGTATAATTGCTTTCAAAAGCAACATCTTTTGCATTACCATACATGCCTCTAATTATTGCAAATTTAACACCTTCATTTTTAGCAGTTTCTAAGTTCATATCTTTTTGCCAAACTGATATATCTATACCAAATACTTTAGTCATAATTATTCCTCCTCTACTTTAATACACTTATTTTCCCATTTTTTATAAGCATCTAAGTATAGTTCTTTCTTATCTCCATTGTAAGTTAGTTCATAATACATACCGTCTGAGACAGTAGTACTTACTAATGCTTTAAAGTTTTGTAATGTTTTACTAAACCATACAATAAAGACATTATCCTTATTTATTTTTAATCCATCAGTTTTATCAACATTGTCATTGAAATAATTAACTACTACTTCTTTGCATAAATCTAACATTTTATCATTAATCATATTTTCACTTTCCTTTCTCTACTTATTTTTAATATTAATTAAATCAGCTATTCCACCGGCTCCCATTGTTGCTACTAAGCATAACACTAATGCTTGTAGTAAACTTGACTCAATACCTGTAAAATAGCATATTAAGGCACTAATTATACCTACTAAAACATTCTGTATAGGAATATATTTATTAGGTACATTATCGATAAATATTTTTGTGATAGCACCTAAAATATAAGCTACTATTGCTATGATCACTACATAAGTTATTTCCATAGTTTCATCTCCTTTCTTACTTTGAATTAATAAGATGCTCCTCAACATACCATACAAGTTGATTAATCGCATCTTTATTTACTTTCATATTATTTTTATCTAACCAATGAATAGCGATAAAACCTATTATATTGCCTTCTTTATTGTGAATTGCTATATCATAGAAAGAACCTACATTTATACTCTTTTTGAAGTTATATGTGCTAGGCATAGATGTTTTAAGTTCTTCTAAATCTTTACAGATAAACTTACCATCTTCAGTAATTCGATGAACGAATTGTGGCATACAGTTTGTAGGCAAATTTATACACTTCTGTTGAACAGGCTGATTTCCTGCTTTAAAAACTTCATATGTACAAGAGAACTTATAGGCAGATCTATAATCAGAATAATGTTCTCCATTATGAAACTCGTAAACATGAATCCTATCAGCATTAAGTATCTCTTTTACATACTCTAGCTTGTTAAGTATTTCTAAATCTAATTTATTCTGTTTAGGTAACATTTTACCTACATTTGTCTTCTTGAAATATTGATTTAGATATTGTTTGCAAAAGAATAAAGACACTATAATAAATGCTATAAACTGTCCTATCTCCTTTGCTAAATTAATTATTTCATCCATTGTTCCTCCTTTTTAATCTGTCGTTTTATGATAATAAATTGTACATTTTCCTTTAATTGTTCTATCAGCCCAGGCAACATTACCTAAACCTTCAATAATTAACGATGTGTCATTAACTGCAACTTTACAAATAACAGAAGAGCTATCAACTCTTGGTCCACTAAACCATTTATGGTCAGAAGTATCAAACCAACAGTAATTAAACCACATTATGTCATCTAAATCTGATATATTATGATTTACTGTTCTTTGGCCGTTACTCGGAAAAGCACCAAATTCTACAACTTTTCTATATAATGGTCTACTAAGATAATTACCAACAAGTTGCTCTTCCTCTGAATAATTTTTAAGATTTTCGTATCGTGGAATTTTAGGATTTAATATATTATTATCTTTATCTTTTAATACATTATTTGCCATATAAACGGCTATTTAATTCTCTCTCAATTATATATAAAACTAACTTCTGCCCAACCAGTAAAATTAGTCCTATCACTACTAGTTTCAATTAATATGTTCAATATATTATCTATCACTTTTGTGTTAAGACCAATATTTATTCCAGCCATGCTAATAAATGGTAGCGGAATATATGTGTTGTCTGAACTTCTATAAGCTAAACCTTTTAAATCAATTACTTTTATTTCGTTAATGTTCAAACCAGTGCCTATTTCTAAACTACCATTATTTGGTAATTGAGGAATAGATACCCTTTTTACATATTCATTTTTGCCATTTATTTTGCGTCCTGTTTTAATAGGTTCTTCATTTGTATATAAATTGTATTCGTATCTTGGAATTTTAGGGTTCAATATATTTCCGTTTTTATCTTTCAATACTTCATTCACATATTTCGCTTTTTAGCTTAACTATGAGTTATACTCATTCTTCGAATATGAAATACATAACACTATAATTATTTGAGTGTGGTTGAGAATTTATCCATATTCTGCACCCTGTTGTGCTTAAATTTTCAACAAGTGTTTGAACAAACCCCATATTATCAACTTTAGTTTTAGGCTCTAAAAGAATCTTAGGTACAGTATTGTAACTTTTTTTAAATGTCAAATTATAGTAAGCTCCTGTTATACCTCCAATTTGTCCATCGGTCATTTGATTAGTTAATATTTCTCCACTTTCAAACTGTCTTTTAAATTTTTCATATCTTGGAATTTTTGGGTTCAATATTTTCTCGTCTTTATCTTTAAGCACACTATTACTCATAGTCCCACCTCTTTTGAGAGAGAGAATTAATTACTAGCCTCTCCCTCCTTTCGTAAGAGGAGTTAAGCAGTAAGCTCCCCCCCCCCCATGTAACATATTGTAAACTTTATTCATTATTATCACTTTCCTTTCTTAATCACTTTCTGCTATCGCTTGTTCTAATTCTTCGTCTGTACAAGTACCTTGATAGACACCTTGTATGACTGCTTCCCTTAATTGGTTCATATCATCATCAGTTACTTTATTTACTTCAGGGATATTAGGGTCTGTTTGAAAATTTTCTTTTTCATTATAAATTTCTATCAATTAAACCACCTCCATTTTTTGTCTAATTGCATAATATTTATTTAATTCTAGACTTGATAAATCTATTGTTTGATATGTAATAGTCTTGTCATTAGAGACTATTTCTGCATTATTTATTAACTTATCTATGTATAAACCAAAAGCTATAACAGTAGACGTTTCTGTAGTGTTTTCAAGACTGTAAGAGCTTTCTTTACTACTACCATCTTGATAATTGATTATTACTTTATTATATAACTTAGCATTGTCATAACTATCATCTGTGTTGATAGCGCTATTTAGATAAGTACTAGCCTCTTGGTTTAATACTTGAGTAACATTATTTCTGCCAGCTACTTGCAGTACGTTTATGAAGTTTAAGAACATTGTTTCATAGATGTTCTTTTGAGTAACGTTTGTATCTGCTACCATTGTTAAGTTAGTCTCAGATAATAGGTTTTTGCTAGTTAAATCAATGTTATTTAAATATGTGTTAGGTACTTCTACTGTAGATACCGTAGTATTGTTATTTATCGTCTTATTATAGAGATTTCTAGCAAACACTAGACTGTCATTTGAATAAATTTCTGCACTGTTTGGTATTAGTGCATTAGTATTTACATAGGGTTCTCCGTTATAGTTTGAAGAATTATAATTCTCTTTAATAAGTATTTGATTCCAATAACTACTTGATAATGTAGACTGATAAACAAACATTTGTAATAAGTTGAAATTTATTTTTATAAATATGTCAGCATAAGTCCACCAAAAAGGCTTATCTTGTGCTATTAATTTAGGAGACCAATTACCTTTATATCTAAATAAATAATAATCTGCTATGTTATCCATATCATCATCTGTTATATAAAGAATATATAAATCATTATTAAGAGTAGTTAAATTAATCCCTCTTTTTAATGCAGGAGATGTTATTAGGCCAAAATCTTCTTGATGAATTGTAGAAAGTTGTTTTGTTGAGAAAGTATAATGATGTATACCAATTACTTTATTTTTATTGTAATCACCAGAAACATTTGTTGAAAATTGCAAATTCGAACAAACAAAATAAACTTCATCAATGTTTAAAAAACAAACTTGTTTATTTATGAAATTTGAAATACCATAATATGCTATATTAAATTCAATAATTCTTTCACTCGACCAACTATTAGAATCAAAATCTTTAAAAAGAGAATACAATACACCAGTAACACCACCGTTTGTTGTTAAGAAACGGAAAGAAACCTTATCATCCTCGTTAAATATAGCAAAAACACCAGAAAATTGCATAACAAGTCCTGTACTTGCATTTGTAGCTTCGGTTTTCCATTCGTTTTCACTGCCAACGTTTATTTTTAATTCTATATATCTACTTCCATCATAGTCCCAACTGCCATCATAGTTACTAGAAGATGAACCTGCTAAGAAATAATGAGCAGAATTCGGATTTTTAGTCATATATTTGCAATAAAAGTTTAAACAATTGCTTGGTAGTATATATGAACGTTGTAATGATAATGCATAATCATTTAAAGTTGTTGAAAATTGAGTAAAATTATTTAACATAATAAATCTTTTTTGACTATTATATGAGTTCTCGCTGTTATCATAAGTGTATACATTATCATCTATTGCATAAAATGTTCCATCTTCAGATATCTCCATTTTTTGAATATATCTCAAATTTGTACCAGTATTAAATGCTTCAAATTTTTTTATTGGAACAAAATTATTATCTAAAAGTATAATAAATCCATTAGAATTATTATCGACTCTATAACCACCATAAATTACCGTCAAATTGTTTGTGTTTTCGCTAGGAACTATTAGCCCTTCTATTCTCATAGCAGACCACGTTCCACCATTAGGCAAGAAATCAACCCACTCATCTCTAGAAATCTCATTAATCTCTTTAAATATCTCTTCAGTAGCACCTTGCTCGTTAGGTAACTTACCTATTAAGTAGTCAAATAAAGTTTGTTTAAATTCATCTGTCATAGTTACCCTCCTAACTTATTAAAGGCATTTCTAAGCCTGCTTCTAATGTATTATTACCAGTTATCTCTAGCTCTGTTATTTGCAAGTTACTAAAGATAATATTAGCTGTATTTTCTATATCTACATTACGAGCTATATATTCGCCTTGTGAGATGTTACCATTGGCTTTAGCTCTTTGGTTATCGAAATAGTTAAGCTCATTTTCTGTATCGAAGTTATTGCTTAATTCATACTCATATCTTGTTTGAATAAAATCGCCAGCTTGAAGAACATTAGTATTTTTTGTTTTAACTAAATACTCTCCATTTATGTGTGTAACAGGAGAACTAAACTGATACTTGCCACCTAATTTAAGGAAATCAGTACTAGCAGTAATGTTTATAGTTAATTCTGCATTACCGTTATACTTAATATAGGTTTTACCAACTGACTGAAGTTCGCTTGAACTAGTTACATCAGTTCTATTTTCATAACGTGAAATAGTACCATTTCTTCCTAAGTTATTCTGAATTCTCTGAATTTCTGGAGTATTATAAGTGATTTCTCTACCTTGAACTATGGCAGTATAGTTAATAGTTATCTCAGAGCCTGCAGAATAAGTATCGTTAGACTCTAACTGATTACTTGCTACTTCATAATAAAAATCGGCTGTTATACCGATTTCTTTTTCATCTTTAGTAGCAAAAGTTTTTGATACACCGTCTACTTCAGTTGAATTTATTTTACCTATCAACTGCTCTAACACAAATGAAGTGTCATAACCATTTGCAATTACTGTATTAGTAGTGGAAATATTAGCAAATACTTGGTCTGAAGTTATAATTTGCTTATTACGATAATCAGTAGTTGAATAATCGTAAGTAATATCATCTATCTTATTAGTTGTACAATATTCTTTAGTGACTTCTATTGTACCCAAATTTTCTAATAATTCAGGACTATAAAAATCAATTGCAGTAGTATTCTCATCAACCATATGAGTACCCCACCGAGTACCACTTATCTGTGATAAATACTGGAATACATCATAAGGTGCCTTATCAAGTGTAGAATAGGCTCCTATGACTGAATTTTCGCTATCTGGTATATTTATATTGCCCTCAACGAAACCATAGTCAGAGATACTACTAATTACTTGTGTAATAGCCTCTCTGACAGTTTTATCTGCAATGACATAATCAAGAGTAGTTCCTTCACTTAATAAAGTGCTAGGATCAAGTATTTGAACACTACAGTAATGGGGCTTATACGGATTTAATTCCATATCTGCAGTGTTCTTTACAATACCAGTAAAATATAGTTCTCCATCTTTTAAAATCTTACATTTAGAATAATCTTCTGGAAAATAATACTCTTCTAATAGTTTATTGGTCCCTTTCCAGCTCTTAGGGTAAACGTGGCTTAATTCTATAGAAGAAGGATTCATAAACTCTTCTTCTATAGTGAAGTTAGAATCGCAAACAACTTCTTCATCATCGATAAAAATTTGAAACATTATTTACCACCACCATAGTTATAAGCATTTTTAGCTCCACCACTAAATGTCTTGATATCTCTTACAAATGCTTTACCAAATTTATTAACGTCCAAATCAGCATTTACTGTTACATAAATCGGTTGATTAAAGTTAGCATTTGCTAATACACCATTAGAAATGGTTCCCGAATAGTTATCAAATCCGTTTGCTAAATAATCTAAGCCTGTTGCTTCATAAGCAATAGTTCTATCAATAGTCTTGTTCAAATCAGGAATATTATCTTCCATGCCTTCTTCTAAACCTAAGACGTTCATACGACCAAAGTATGCAAATTCTGTTGATGGAGAGTGTATACCGAATAGACCTTTAATAAAGTCTAAGACGTTGCCAACCCAACCTTTAATTTTCTTCTTTATCCAGTCAAGACTGCCAGTAATACCATCCCATAATCCTTTAATTAAATCTTTACCAACATTAATCATATTAGAAATTCCATCAATGATTCCATCTACTATTCCTAACACTAACTTAGGTCCTAATGTTATTAAACTAGGAAGAGCATTTAATAATCCTTGAATCAAACCAATAACTAATTGTGGACCTAACATAATAAGCTGAGGTATAGCACCCATTAAACCTGAAATTATAGCACTTATTATTTCTGGCAAAGAATTTAGTAAAGTAGGGATTGCATTTATAAGACCATTCATTAAACCTATGGTCATTTGAATTCCTGCTTGTATAAATTGAGGTAAATTCTCTAATAAAACAGGTATAAGCCCTAATATCGCTTCTATAATCATAGGAAATAATGTAGGGAATGCTTGAGCTACAGAAGTTGCTATTTGAACAATTCCATCTAGCAGATTTTGTACTATAATTGGTATCTGTGGTGTTAATGAAGTCAATAGTGTTTGTATACCTGTAATTACCCCTTGAGCAATTGTAGGCATTATTTTAATTATGCCATTCACTAATTCTACTGCTACTTTTGCTAACCCGTTCGCAATAACAGGCATATTATCGACTAAACCATTAACTAGCGAATCAATTACTTTAATACCTACATTTACAAAATCAGGCGCTTTATTAGCTATGGATGTAATTCCATTTGCTAGTTCTTCTCCAAGTTTATCTACAAACCCTTCAATTCCATTTTCTTCAAACGTTGTATTTAATTCTTGAAGTACATTGTTAATTTTGGGTAATATTTCAGTAGCTAGTGAATCACTAAATCCATTAGACAAAGTACCCGCTAAACTTTTAAAGTTATCTTGCAAAGTAGATATTTGTCCACTAACAGTTTGTGACTGTTTTTCCATTGACTGGAAGTACTTTCCACCTTCTGCTGTAGACCTTTGCATTGAAGCAGTAATTTCGTCAATAGACAAAGTGCCTTTTGAAATTCTATCATAAAGGCTAGACATAGACTCACCTGTTGTTTCACTTATTTCTTGAAGTGGATTAAATCCAGCTTCAATCATTTGTTTAACATCCTCTAATGAAACTTTACCAGCTGACGACATTTGCCCGTAAGCCATAGCAATTCTATTCATTTTATCAGCAGAGCCTTGAGAAATGTCTCCTAACATTTTCAATCTATTTTTGGCTTCTTCTGCTGTAAAACCATAGTTCATCAATAGTTGAGTAGTCTGTGCTAAATCTGACAATTCAAAAGGAGTTTCTGCTCCCATTTTCTTTAAATCTTCAACAAGTTTAGAAGCTTCTTCAGCTGAACCCGTCATTACTTCAAACGATGTTTGATACTGCTCTATTTCTGCATTAAATTTAGCACCATAACCTATTAATCCGGCTAATGCAGAGGCTACTCCTCCAACAGCAATTGCAGTACTTCTAAAAGCTTTAGCACCAACACTTCCTACTTTTGAAAAAGTTCCACTCAATTTATTACTTTGCTTATCAATTTTTTCAGCATTTTTATCTAATTTTTCCATACTCTTTATAGCACCATTACTATCAAGAGTTATCTTGTAAGAAATTTCGCCATCTGCAAACATTTGAATATCAAGTTTTAAGTAATCATTCTTTATTCTCACCTGCCTTTTTTTCAACATAGTTCCATAGCTTTTCTAATGCTTTATCTGGGGTTATTCTATTTGGCAAAGCATATTTCCTTTTCATAGACATTCTAAATTTATGTTCTTTTTCTTCTTGAACTTTTATATTTTTTGATGGTTTTTCATAAGTGCGATAAGATATCACTTTATACATAGTAGAATTTTCATCTATTATGATAGATTCAAGCAATGAATTAAAGGTCCACCAGTCTATATCTGCTTTATTTAAGTCAATACCTAATTTATAAAAATCAGCATAATAGTATTTATAGTCTAAATTTACATCAAATACTTTTTCTTTTTTATGACTATTACCTTTTTTCTTTCCAAATAAATAATTAGCAATTTCATTTATCACATAAGCATTTGATTGTTTTATTCCTAGAATTTCTGCTGTTTTTTCTAATTTGAAAGGCGAATTATTTTCAAATAATCTAAAAATTTTAAGAACATTTCTAAAAGATAAATCTAATTTGTACTGTTTGCCATTTATTTCAACGCACGAAAGTTGCTCATAATCTTCGTAAGGTCTGTAATCGTTGTACTCATTGGTTGTATCTGTTTTTTGATAAAAAAATCTAATAAAAAACCCTTAATATCACCAAGAAGTTCTTCATACTTGTATTCTCCAGCTATTTCTTTGATTTTTTCTTTATTATCTTTGAAACAGATATCTGCTATTTCTTCATTATGATTATTTATTTCTTTTTCTGCATTATTTTCTAGTTGTTTTTTTTCTTCATCAGTTGAATTTTGATATTTTGATATATTTTTGTTTGTATAACCAAATAAAATTTCTTTTAATTTTAATAATTCATCAGATGTTATTTGCATGGGTATTTCTAGCAAAACTTCTTCTTTTCCTTCTTTATTTTCTGTAATTTGAATTGTTTCTTCGATTTCATATTTATTTTTTGTAATTTTTAACATTTAATCCTCCTAAAAAAATAAAGGGCAGACTAAAAGCCTACCCTGTTGTATAGTCTGTTTCTTCAAATGTAGAATTATCGTAAACTTTAAGGTCAAAGTCTACTTGTAATACTTCTTCGGCAGTAGCTTCGTATGTAATTGAACTTAAAGTAGCAGTGAAGTCTATTTGCTTACCACTTGTACCTTTAAGTAAATTGATAATTTTACATTTAGCAGTTGCTTCTGCTCCTACTGCAAATTCCTTAGCTAAAATAAACTGACAAACTGGACTTGATTTATCTAATTTAACAGATACTGACCATGTTGGGTCTAATCCAGTTTTTACGTTATTAGATAAGAAATTATATAAATCTTGCCAAGTATCAAGGGTTTCTCCTTGATCGTATGACATTGTTAAAGCGATTAAATCTTGATAATCAGCTGGTTCTTCCTCTGAAATATCAAATTGAACTTTAAATTGTTTAACTGAACTTTCGTATTGTGCCTTTTAAATCACTCCTTCCACTCGACTTGAATATTACAATTAATGTTGTAATGTATTCTTTGATTTTCATCTCTAAAAGCATAGTTTGGCATATTGCAACTTATTAAAATTACTCTTAAATTGTCATTTTCTAGGTCTGTTTTATGGTCTAATTGCTTGAAAATAGTATCAGCAATACCTCTGGTCTCTGTATCATTAGAAGTGCCTCTAATAAGCAAATAAAAAGGTATTCTAGAGTATAGAATATCTTTATTTAAAGAACGTTCATTAGTACCTTCTCCTAACGAAATAGCAACTATTTTTTCAAGATTTTGAGGTAAGTCTGGCGAATAACATTTATAACCAGTCTTTTCAATTTCATTTCTTAATAATGTAATTAAACTTTCTGTATTCATATTATCCTTTCTGCATATCGATTACTTTTTGAGCTTGTTTAGAATATTTATCTTTATTTTTAGCAACAGTTTTTTCAAACCATCTAGGTTGTGCTTTTCTATTTCCTGCTCCAGCTTTACCACCCTCGTAATATCTTCTTCTTACATAAGGTGTTCGTTCAGTAATTATGCCTTCTTTAAATCTACTATGCATTTCTCCTGATTTATACATATCTCCAGTATCTCGATATGTGAACTCATTTGAATCTTTGTAGATTTCTTCAGCAATTACTTCTTCTGCTGTTACACAACCATTTTCGATAACTTCTTTAGCCCACTCAAAAGCATCTTTAGCATTTTTAAATTTTTTCACTTAAGCATTACCTCGTAGTGATGAGGATTATCTTCTTCACCACAAAGAACATCAGTATCTACTACTCGATATTCTCTATCTTTAAAGATAATCTTGCTATTTTGAACTGGTTTATCAGACAAACCACTAGAATTAGTTAAATCGTAAAATAAACGAGCATTACCAACGATTTCACGACCGTTTGAAGTAACTTTTAACTGTGTTTTTTCTTCAACTTTAACAAATTTAAGTGGAGTATCTGCTCCCCACTCATCACCCTCTCCAGTATTGCCTAAATACTCTTTATAAGTGCAATTATGTGGTAGTAGTCTTTTCGGAATCGGTTTTATCATCTTTAGCTTCCTTTGCTTCTTGCTTTTTAGAATCTATTTTCTTCCAACCAGCAAGTTTATACCATTTTTCTGAGCCTTTTGGAACATTTTTAACAATTGCTCCCATTTTATACTTTGTCATAAGCAACAACCTCCTATTTGACTTTGTAAAAGTCCACAATTTAGTAATATTTCATAAGCAACTGGACTTAACCTAGATATGCTTTTAGATGTTTCTATTTCACTACTTCCGCCCTCTGAATAGCTACCTAACGTATAACTTCCAGAAGATGAACTAGTAATCAAGTCTGAATTTAAATCATAATAATTAATTTGTTCCAAAATAGCCTTTTTAAAGTCTTCATAAAAAGGACAAGACTCTTTAGGAACAGGTCTTGTAATTATAGATTTAATTGTATTCAAACTAATAAATTCTAATCTTGAAAAATTAGAAGGAGCAGACTGCCCAAAGTATTCTTCATATTCTTCCTTTGTAACCATAATCTAACTCCTTTCTAACCTTATTCACTAGCTTCTGCTACGTTAATAGTTGCAGTTGCTGAAGCTTCATTATCAGCTGTATCAGTAGCATTAACTACGATAGTATAAGTACCTGCTCCAGTAGTTCCGTCTTTAGTTACTACTGTGTTAGTACTAATTTCAAATTTATCGTTGTCAGCTACACCAGTAGGCAATGCATAAGTTACAGTTCCACTACCACCAACACTTGCTAAATCTGCTACTTTAGTAGAATCTGCTAAAGTTCCAGATAAACCAGCAACTGGTGTAATTTCTACTGCAGATACACCAACTTTAGCCTTAACAATAACTGCGTTTTTATCAGTTACAGCATCAGCATAAACCATACGTCCTTTTAATGCACTAGCACCAATATATTCGCTTGAACCGGTAGTTAAGTCAACAACAACAGGGTTAACCATCCACTCGTCAATAGCTTGAGTCCAGTCAATACCGTAAACAATATATTCAATTGCTTGTCCGTCTTCTGTCTCTCCCAAGTCTTGAGTAATGATGTTAACACCGTTTATTCTGTTAACAATACCATTTCTAGCTAATTCTGCACCAATTTGTGATGAAGTATTAGCATATACTGGGTTAGCAAGTAATAAAGCTTCAGTTGCGTAAGATACAGCAACATACATTCTATTCTTATCTACACCACGTTTAGCTAATTGAGCAATATCTTTAACGATATTCATATAAATATTATCTACAGTTCCATCTGGTTGAGTAGATACTGTAGAATTACTTACTAATGCGTTAATAGCATCTTCCTCAAATGTTTTAGCTAAAGAATAAGCTGCGCTCTCCATTCTTTGAGCCATTAAGTTATCAGGAACTGCTGCTGCTTCATATCCATCAATTAACTCATTAATACCTTTATTAAAATTGATAGGGATATTTAGATAGTTTGTAGCACTTTGTTCTAATGCTAAACCATTTTTAATATCGTAATCACGAACATTTACGTCCATGTTTCTTACTGGGACTTTAACTGCTCCAGCTGTTGGATTACCTTCGTAATCTCTTGAAAATGTACTTCTAATTCTGAAGTATGGTCTCATTAATTTAACGATTTGACTAGCATATCTTTCTTGTCTTTCATGAGTACCATTTGTATTAATAGTATTTGCCTTTTAAATCACTCTCCTTCTAAAAATCAATATCAGGGTGTTTTGCTTTTAAAATAGCAGTAACCCCGTCTTCGGCATCATTACTAATTTTCTTAGTTGCTACACCATTTGTTTTAGGTGTTTCAACTTTACTAACTAAGTATTGAGGATTTTCTTTTAAATAATCTTTTAAATTATCTTCAAAGTCTCCCTCAATCTCAGAAACTTCTGACAAAACGAACTTTTGAAATTTAGAATCAACACCAGCATTGGCCACTACCGACTTGTTCTCTGCATAAGCAAGTTGTTTTTCTAAAGTTTCTATTCTCTTATCTTTTTCTAAAGACTTCTCTGTCTCAGTTTTTTTACTTTCTTTCCACTCATTAAAAGCTTTTAACTCTTCTTTACTAGGTACGTTTCTAGTTTTTCTAGCTACTTCCTTTTTTAAAGCTTCATTAAATTCTTCTTGAGTAGCAAAAGCTTTCTCCACTTTTTCTTCTGCAGTCTGTGTTTCTGTATTTTCAGTTACTTTTTCTTCTGTAACATTTTGAACATTTTCTTGTTCCATAAATTCTCCCTTCTTTTAAGTCATTAAGTTGGACTTAACCATTCTTTATTGTCTTTATGTTGGACATAATAAAAGAACGTATTTCTACGTTCCCAAGTGCTTTATAAGCACTGTGGAAAGTATCCAGCCCTCATATCCCTGAATAATACTCTTCACACTACCTATAAAGTAGTGCATAATAAAAGCACCTTATTTGGTGCTTGCTATTTTTGTTTTTTTATAATAATCATTTCTTCTTTTTCCCATCTGTCTTTAAGTTTTCTTGGCGGAGGCATTTCCTTTCCCGTTTTTTTCTTATAATTGTCTCTTATTTCTTTTTGCTTTTTTGTTAATTTTATCATTTAACAACCTCCACAATTAATCTATCATCAATAATATCAATAACTTTAAAACTCAAGTCTCTTCCCAAAAGAAATTCTGCTTCAAATTCATACGCACTATTATCACCGACATATAGACTTGGTGTCCCTTTGGGAACTCTAATTTCTAACATTATAGCATTTTCTTTATCTTCCATAAAGGTTTTTGCGATATTTTCATTTAAAGAAGTACTACTATACATTTTTAAAGAAAATTTATCTCCTATTGTTAATCCTTCATAATATTTTTTCTCAGTTCCTCTGTATGTAACTATATTATCTGTTAGTGTGTATTTTGAAATAGCACTATCTATATCTTTTGTGATTTCTTTTCCAATTTTATAATCTGGATATTTACCATTTAAATAATCGTTGACATCTTGATAAGCTCCCATTGAATACTCATCAATAGCTTCCTTCTCTGAGAGAGTGAACTTTTTATATGCATCATCGCTTGAAGATTGTCTTCTTTCTATCTCTGTAACAGTTAATTTTTTATATTCATTTTTGTTTTGTTTAATTGTTTTTTTCTTAATTACTTTTGATTTCTGACTTGACGATGTGTTACCTATCCATTCGTTCGCTGTTATTCTAGTTCTACCAGTTTTATCTAAAAATTCCAGGTATTCTTTTCTAGTATTGCTTAAACTATTTTGTTTTCTCTTTATGTAACTAGGCTCTGCTCCAGTTTGTTTAAGCATTGCTATTTCTCTTTTTTTATTTCGAATCGTTCTTTCGTATTGACGTTGCCTTTGACTTTCTGCATAAATTTTATCATTTTCTTTTTTGGTAAAGTCCATTTCTCTTTTTTTAGACAGTCCAGGAACAAACATATATCTTGAATGACGACAGTTGATTCCAAGTATTCCTGCAGGTTTTCCATAAGTTGAAGAACTCCACGGTCTAACTTTAACTCTTCCACCGTCCAAATCTTCTATGTATCCTGAATAACCACTCAAAGAAAATATTTGCCCTTGGTCTTGAGCGCACAAAGGTCTAGCACCTATATGCGAACTAATTTCTATGAAATCGCCACCACAGGCTTGTATTCTCTCGTCTTGAATACGGTTAATAGTATTCTGTGTATTTGTACGAATAACCATCTTTGTATACCCCTCTGGATTCCATCTTGCTCCATTTCTAGCAGTAAAACCAGTTAAGCCTTTTTCTGCCAACTGACTTACTGCTTCTTGCATGGCCTTATTAGTGGTTTTAGTACCTGCTAGAACTTGGGAAGATACTTTATTGACTATATCCCTATACTCATCTCCAGCACTTGCTAAAAGGCTATTATTCTGCTTATTAAATGTAGTCAATATTTCTTCTACTGCATTTGATAGAATGCTTCGAACTAGCAACTCTTCAGTATCAGGCTCCACTGCATTAAGTATTCCTAATTTAATTCCCTCTTGAATAAGTGTTTCATCTCTTGTCACACCTATTTCTTTAGCTCTATCAAAGACTTTATTTACCTCTTCAACGGTCTTACCAGAATATTTGGCAATTATCTTTGCATTTTCTTCGTTTAAACCATTAAGTTCTTTTAATCTCTGTAATTGCCATTCATTTACTTCGCCACTGCCTACTAACGGTTGCTGATTTACTTCGTCCCATTTGTCTACTTCCATAGGCTTACCAGCAGACAGTTTTTTGGCAATATTCAAAAGCAATTCATTTTCCATATCGATATAAATTCTCTCAACTTGTTCTTCTAAATCGTTTAAAGACATTTATATCAACTCCTTAATTAGATGCACTACAAATATCTACTAATTCATTTCTTAATCTCTCTTGAAGAATTTCTCTATATGCTTCCATATGCTTTAATTGTTCTGTCATTAAATCTTCTTTTCCCTCATTTTCTTTGATAATTCGGTTTTCTAAATAACAATTCAAGCGAGTAATTTTATTGCTAATATAGAGCAATTCATCTAACATTCTTATCTTATAATTCATTCTATCCCTCCTCTACTACTTCTTCATCTTGGACTTCTGTTTCTTGTTCCATTCCAAAAAAGTCCATACCTTCTGGTTGAACTAACTTATTTTCACTTTGAATTTTTGCTATTTCTTCTTGAATTTCACTATCTTCATAGTGTAGATATTTCTTCATAAACTTTTCTAGCGAAATAGTCTTACTTTGATATAGTTCTAATCCTCTTTGAATTAGTGCATTTTCATCTTCGATAATAGAGTCATCAAAGACTATATTAATTGATTTATAAGGAATATCTTCAAGCTCACATATTGCTTTGACTAAATCATATAAGCAGTCATTAACCATTAACTCGTGATGTTTCTTAGTTCTATATGTATCACTATTTTCAGATACAACTTCAGTAGCAGTTTTAACACCTTGACCATCAAAGTTATAATAGTTCTGGCCTAAGCCAACACCGGCACTAATGTAATTTAACTGTGCATTTATTGAACTAATATGCTCTTGGTATCTTAAATTAAAATCGATTTCTTTAACAGGCTGGTCTTCCATTCCTGCAATAGCAACATATACCTCATCATTATTATCAAAATAACTAACTAAATTAACTTTTCCTTCTTCTTCTGGATCTGGTACATAATGTTTCTTTACTGCCTCTCTACTAATTAGAACTCTTTTCTTACCAGTTCTAAATTCACGATTAAAACTATCATACTCTGTATCTATAGCCTTAAATTTATCTATCTGATTAGCAAATATAGATATACCCATAGGGCTATCTGTGTCGAAGTTATTAGCAACAACTGGCTCCCATACTTGAAAGTGAGGATTGTCTGTATCGAACTCTTCAAATTCCAATACATCAGGAAACTTTTCGTTAAAGTTGATTTCTTCTCCTAAAGTTGTTTCATTGTTTGACTCATATAATTCGTTTAGTTTTGTATATTTACTATCTTTAAACTCATGGTAAGTTATATGAGTAAAATATTTTTTATCTTTATCGGCTCCTTTTGTAAATCTACTAACAGTTATTAAGCCATTTATATAACTGTTGGTATATTTATAAGGAATAACTATATCGCCATCTATATAATCGATTAAAGTCTTATCATCTTTTCGATATTCTACAGTAACTCCTGTACCTAAAGCAAAAACACGTTCTAGAAAGTTAGGAAAGTTGACTTTAAAGTTGTTTTCTTTACTGTCTAATACTTCTAATAGTCTTTCCGTGTTTTTCTTCTTATCAAGCTTTATTTGTACTTTTTCTGACCATAATAATTTTGCAAAGTCTTCACATACTTTTTTCGGCATATTCATTGTTAATCTTTCGCACTGTTTCGTAGTTCCATCTGCCATTTTCATAGTGAAGTAGTGGAAGTCATTAACGTTGCCACGATACCACGACTTCCATATTGCCATCATGTCGTAAATATCTCCAACAACAAGGTTAATTCCTTTTTTACTTAATTTATTTTGTATGTCTTGATATAATCCCTTTTAAATCACCTACTTTTTATTTCCAAACAACGTTTCATTAATACTATCATAAGCTTCTTTAAAAACTTTACCCATAGAGTTAACTAAACCCTCTTTTTCTGGAATATTATGTGCAGTTATTACTATGCTTTCAATTTCTCCAGTTTTTTGATAATGATTAACTTCATTAATTTTATACAATTTGCCATTATAAGTAATATTTTTTGTTTCATTATCTAACGTGGATTTTAATAGTTTATTATATTTTGCAAGTAATACCATATATTTTAAATTAATTTCTTTATTTATATCATTTAGTTTTGTTATTGTTTCTTCTAAAGAAATACATTTGTCGCATTTTTCTTCGAATTTTTTCATTAATTCTTTTTGAAACTCTATTAATTCTTTTTTTCTCATAATCTACTCCTTTATTCCTAATTTGCTTAAATTATCTTTTACCCAGTATTGGAAAACATCTTGTGTATGATCTGCATAGTAATAACTATAGTCATTAGACCAACTATTGTAATAAGGCTCTTCGCCAATAAATTCTTTTTCCGTCTTATCAGGCTCAGGCTTGCCTTTTTCAACAGTTCCTTCTTTCCACATATAATTTTCATTTTCTTTTTTGAAAATTTTATTATTGTCATTATCTAATACTCTAAACTTTCCTTTTGCTAGAAAAGCCTGTGAATAATCAATTAATTCTTCTTTATTCTTACCTTTATTAACTGGATGAAATCTTTTGCCATAGTCAGTATATAACTGATTTCTTAAGGCCCCTTCTGCACTATCTATAGTTTCTTTGTCTTCGCCACATTTCCACATTTTAATCATGGCTATTTCAAAGTTAAAGATATCTCTCGATAACTCACTAGGTGCTTTCTTTTTAGGCTTTTCATTAGGACTATAATAGTAAGTATCCAATAGATACCAATAGCCATCACTTGCTAGTCCATAGCACCCACAAGTAGTAGCACTTGTTTGATGTCCGCCATCAACAGAAAAATCTAAATAAAGAATTCTTAACTTGTTTTGCTCTATGTAATCCTTGTCTACATACTCAAACATTTGAGGGTTATAAATAAGACCTTCCATTCCGATTACTTCACCTAAATAAATCCAACGATAACGTTTGTTATCAAATTTTTCCATTCTCTTAGCTTCATCAATAAACAGCTTGCCTAACCATTCTTCTGGTACCGTTCTGTAATCTGTTTCAGAAACTAGGCAGTCATCTCTTAATTTCATAGAATTGCACCACTTATTTATCCATGCAAATTTATTTTTAGGCGGATTATACGAATATAAAGCCATAAACCAATCATTATTACCACGGGTAAATGTAGCAACTATTTGGTCTATATCTTCTGAATTATCCCAACCAGTCAATTCTTCAAACCATACTATTTTAATTAGCTTATTTTCATCAATGGTTCCTTTAACAGTTTCAAAATCATCTCCACCAGCAAAATAAATAACATTACCGTTTTGTAGAAATTTTATTTCCATAGGCGATACGGTACTTATGTAATGAGTGTTTTCAACCAATCCTAATCTAGTACATGCTCTTTTGATTTCTTTATATACTGATTTTCTTAACTGATTTTGATGTTTTCTCAAAACTACTACAGAACAGTTATTCTCGTTTAGACAGTTATAAACTATCTTTAAACTAATCATAGATGTTTTTGTTGAACCACGACCACCATTATAGATTTGATGAGTTTTATAGCTATTAAAAGTTCTATTAAATGATGGTGCTATCTGACTACTTATCTTCATCTATATCACTTGGCAAATCGTTTATAATTTCTATTCTATTTGAAGAAGTGGTATCTATTTCTTGTTTATCTTGCCAACCAAAGTTGTTTTTCATATTAAAAATAGAAAATGTAGGATTAAAGACACCCAATAAGGCTCCCTTTTCTATACTAGCTTCAATTTTTGTTTTAGCTCTTTTTATAGTGTCAAAAAACTCTTCTTTTTCTTGATAATTTAATAGAGTCTGTCTATCACAATCTAACCATACACACAAATCACAAACAGTATAGGGTTTATTGTTTTCATCATCAAAATAAGCATCTATTTTCTTTTGCAAGACCTCGACACTTTGAAATTTTAAAGGTCTGCCTATTTTCTTCTTCTCTTCCTTTCGATACCACCTCCTTAACTGCTTTCTTGGTTGCAGATGTTGGAATTGCACCACCCTACGAGCTAAAGAGACTCGTGTGCTACTACTACACTACATCTGCGATATTATTTACCCCTAGCCCAAAAAGTTAGTATGATGATTAACAGAATAAATGAAAATATTAAAGCTAAATCTTGCGGTTCCATATCATCTTCTCCCAACACAAAAAAGAGCTATTTCTAGCTCTCAAAGAATAAAAAGGGTATTTGGTGTGAAGAACTTTTATAATTCTTCATAATACAATAATAGCACATCTAAAGCGGAGATAAGTGGAGAAGTTAATCAATATCTCTAGTTTTTTTATAAAGTCTGTATACCTGTCTACAATAATCAGGTGCGAAATGCGATCTCTTAGCAATTTCTTTCCAAGTAAGAAACCTCTCTTCGTGTGTAGCTTTATCTATTATTGTAGTATTTTCTTTAAGTTGTACGATTAGTTCCACTACTTCTCCATATTTTTTCATCTTCTTTAACTCATTATCTATCCAGTTCATGATATTTTTCCTTCGCTTAAAAATATAATCTAGAGTTTCATTGATTTGTTTATCTTCTAGAATTTCAGTGTATTTTAACATTTTATCTACTCTAGTACCACCATCAACTTTTTCAAGAGTCAAATCAGCTGATTTAGGCCTGACAACACTTTGTGCTATTTCTTTTTCTGTTAACCAATAATTATAATCATTATTTAACTCTTCTAATTTCTTATTTGCCTCTTTTAATGTCATATATCCTCCCTAAACTTCTTCCACTTTTTAAGAGAATTTATATCAACCGTTCCTAATTTGTAAATATAGTTGAGTACTTCATATCATATTACGACTACTATCAACCTTTATTGTGTGTATCTAGTAAATAATTAACTGCTTTTATTAATTCATTGATTTTATTAACTTCCTTATTTTCGCTACCATAGTAATAATAAACATCCCTACCAGAAACATTTTTTATCTCTTTTATTTTAAGTTCTTCTATTTTATCTGGCATTTCAAGGCTTTCAATTATTTCAAAAAAATAGTCATTATCCCATAGCATAAAACTTCTAAATGTTCCTGGAGACCAATGTAAATCATTATCACTGTATTTAAGTTTTGCTACTACATCAAAACAGCAATAGTCTTCATTAACTCTTAATACATTAATTTCTGCACCTTCTTTTATTTCATAATTTTTAATCATTTGTAATAGTTCTATTCCTGTCATCTATTATCATCTCCTCTTTTTAAATTGTTTCGTTATTCTAACTTCATCTTGATTATTTAAGTATCTCTTAAAATCTTCATAATCTGCTAAGTTGCCTAAATATAAGAATGCTGGAAACTCTATATTATCTTCTTCATTAACCTCTATTGCCATTACTTTTTCTTTAGTCTTTTGTTCTAGCAAGAGCCAGTCTAAGCAAAATATCGTTTCATCAGGTTCATAAGTACCTAAATTGTAATAACCGTTGGTACCCGATACATATAATCTATATTTCATTCATTGCTCCTTTAGTAATTATTTCATAACCTAGACTTTTAAGAGTATGTCTATTAAATAATCCTATTTTGTATTCATATCCACATCTAGGGCATAGTTCATAAATATATTTATCATTTTTAATTACACAATAGATATCTATTTCTCCACATTTAGAACAAATTCTAATAATTGGTGGTATAAATTTTTTATTAATTTTAAAACTCATTATTTCACCTCATATTTCATAGAACTAAACTGCTCTTTTGTTACTATTGATGTTATTTGGTCAGCATTTATAAAAGGCATATCAGACAAATAATCTTCTACCTCAACATCTAGGTATTTTAAACCATCAACTATCGAAATATTATATACTCTTTTACCATTAACATAATCTCCTACTTCTATTAAATCTAGTATGTTTTCGCTTGGCTTTATTATGTTTTCTTCACTAATGATTAATCCGTTATCAGTCAAATAATAGTAGTATTTTTCCATTTCGTCATAATACTTTTCTTTTATTTTTGCTATTTGAATTGGAACTGTTACTCTATGATAATTAAATCTAACATACATACCTTCTTTTAGTTCCATTACTTATCCTCCACTTTCTCATACTCATTAATATTCTTATACATACTCAAGAGTTCAAATCTATATCCTGTTGTTGTAATCTCATAGGTATTGCCAACTTTTAAATTAGCGTAAATATCAGAACTATTAAATTTACCTTTAAACAATAAATCAGTAATTTGATAAACTTCATTATCGCATTGAACTAAATACATATCAGATTTGTCTTTTCTTTTAACCCATTTATCTTCAATAGTACATTCAATAGTCTCTTCATTCTGATAACCTATTGAAACTACAAATACTAATAAACCTATAAGTACAATACCTGCTATAGTACCAAAAACTATTTTTATATTATCTATCATTGCTTATCTGCCTCCTTAGAAATAAAATCATTAATCTTAACTTCAGCATTATTTGTAATTAAGTCTATATTATAGTCATCAACTATTATCTGCTTTACTTCATAACTAGAATTAATCCATAAATCTAGCTCTTTTAGTTCTTCATCAGTATAAGTATTTAATATATCCTTTAATTTATTTAACATCTAACTAACCTTCTTCCTTTTCTCTCGCTTGTTCTTTTTCTGTAAGTTGGCGACTGATAAAACAACAGTGATTTTCGCTTTATATTGAACTTTTTAGATAAATAATCTAGTGTACCCATATCTAACAATTCATCGCCTTTATATAGTGCATATTCTTTATTCATTTGTTACCTCCATTTTATATCTTTAAAAATAATTGCACTTCCCATAACATCATCATATTCAAATGTCATTTTATTTTGATCCGCAAAAAAAGTTATATCATCAATTCTTAGAGCATATATTTCTTTTAATTCAACTCTAAAATGGTCGTGTTTGGCTTGCTTTCTTGCTGGAATAACAAACGATTGATTCCATTTATCTAAAAATTCTAGTTGTTCTTCTCTTAATTTTTCATAATCACTTGGCATTATCTTCTACCTCACTTTCATTCACACTTGGTAATAATATATCTAAATAGAAATCAACTTGCTTTTTTAACTCATTATCTGTCAACTTTTTATCAACTTCTGCATGAAATACCATTTCGCTATCTTTACATATCATCACATGATTATTACTAGCTTGTGATACTATACAATCTCTATACTTTATTTCTCTATTCATGTTTACCTCCTATTATTTTTTTATATTTTTCTAATATTTCTAGGCATATTCTTTGATGATAGCCGGCATCCCTTATTAATTCCTTACTTTCACTTTCTAAGTAATTTATAAACTCTTTTTGTTGATTAATTAATTTTGTATTTTCTTCATACAATATCTCGCTTGTTAATGTTCCGACATTTTCATATTTTTTATTTAATTGTTCTTTTAGTTGTTGGTTTTCATTCAAAATAAAATTTATCGCATCTATTTCCTCTTGGTTTATTGTTGTTTCGTCGTTATTTTTATAACAACCAATTAAATATGCTATTGTCCTATATGCTAATTCTTCATTCATTACTTATCACTCTTTTCTATTTTTGATAATATTTCTTCATAAACATCTGCTCTAACATAATCCTCATCATTACCTGATAATTTACATTCGTTTAATTGTTCTTTTAAATACTCTATTAGTTCTTGTCTTTGCTTAAGTAAATCATTAATTATTTTTTGATGCTCTTTATAATCTGATTTATAATCTATATAATCGTTTCCTACCCACTCTCCAAATTCTGATACTTTTATATCTTCATTTTCAAAACCTTTTATTGTCATTTATTCCACCTCTATACCCTCTTGTTTTAATCTTAGTTTTAAATCTCTAATTTCATTTCTTAAGAGCATATTTTCATTATCAGCATTTAATCCATCTAAGATATATTCTATTTCTACTAATCTTTTGATTCTGGCCGGAGATTTTTTTCCAACCTCCCAAAGTTCGTCGATTTCTTTTTGAATTTTTGTTTTTTGTTCCTCATAGAATTCAATAATATCTTTGTTCACTTATTCCACCTCTCTTAATATTTCTAATGAATAATCTATATAATCGCTAGGATAACCACCCGTTGTTTTTCTTAATTCATCTATTTCATAAATAGTTTTACTTAACTTATCAATTACTTTTTTGTATTGATGAGCTTCTTTCTTCCAGTTCTCCATTTCATTAAATAACTCATTAAATATATCTTTTGGGATTAAGTAATGGTCCGAACCTTGAATATAATATTTTGAATAATCTTCTTTACTCATTGCAAACCTCCAATTCTCTAGCTTCTGTAATAGATATATTGCTACAATATTCATCTATTAACGAGTCTTTAATAACTTCTGCTGTTCCCGTTTGAATAATAGCTATTATAAATGCTAATAATATTAATACTGCTATTGTAATAATTACACTAAGTAATGCTATTCTCCAGCATTCCATTCTGTTTGTCATTTAACCTTCCTCCAATTTTCCAAATTCTTTTTCATAAACTTCGATTTCGTTTAAATCAATTAATATCTCTTTAAATTTATCTTTACTGATAATTGTTAATTCGTTTTTATCTTCCCAACCAGTATCTTTAGCTCTACCAATATATCTTAAATAAGTACCCTTTTTTGTTTTAAATATTTTTGCTTCATGTTCAACATAAGACGAAGGAAAAAACATTAATGGATGTTCTACTATAGTAAAATAACTAAATAGTAAATCACAATTATCAGTATCATAAATTTTATTATCTATTATTTTTTTCATCTAATCCTCCTTATAATTTCTTCTAAATATTTTTATGAAGTCATCTTCATATGTTTTTTCAAAATAAAGTTGACCTATTATCTTCATTAATTTGTCATAAATAGGGTCAAAATGTACACTCTCATCACTCATATTATGATGATAAGAGCAGAGGTAAATAGTTAAGCCATACTTATCACTATTACCTCTGTTTCGCCCCTCAAAGACGTGGTGAAGGTGTAAGTCATCTTTTCTACTGCAAAAGAAACATTCTTTCTTTTCTTGTATTATAGATTTCATTATTTACCCCACTCCTCTGCTAATTTTTCAATTTTATAATCTTCTAAAGTTGGTATGTCTAACTCTTTAGCCTCATAAACTATTCCCTCTAAAAATATCCACATTTCTTTAGAGTCATAGTTACTACTACCTTTATAGACCTTATACCAGTCACAGTCTTTACCATTTAGTTTGCCCCTTTCGTAGAACTCATAGTACTTGCTAAAGCCTTCTAAGCAAGTGCCAGGTGTTACTGGAATAAGCATAGACTGACCATACTCTTTAAGCATTTGATAATAGACTTGCTCCTTACTAGAGTTAATCTTCTCGGCTATCTTGGTACATAATTCCCAGCAATATGAATTGCTATTTAACGACCTCTTTGGATGATATTCTTTAATTTCAAATTTCTTACTATCATCTTGACCTTTAAGCCAAAAGATAATCTTTTTACTGTTTCCTATCATTTAAATCACCTCAAATAATGATATTTGACCATCTACTGCATCACTATGATTTTTAAAATTCTCATCACTCATTATCATTTTTTCTTTTGCTCCCCTATAAAAGTTCTTCTTTATCTCGAATCCATAACAGCTCCTGTTTAGTTCTTGACAAGCTCTTAGAGTACTGCCACTACCTGCCACCGGGTCTATTACTACATCTCCTTCGTCTGTAAATATTTCAATTAGTCTTTTAAGTAAGTTAATAGGTTTCTGTGTTGGGTGTATCTTAGGATAATTGCTATCTTTTTCCCAATTAAACCAATTAAATATCATCTTGCCATCATTATTGAACTTTGGTAACTTATCTCTATAAAGAACTAAACCATACTCAGTTGCTCCTACTATTTTCATATTAGCTTTTAAAACCTGAGAGGAATAATTCTTTATAAACACTAATGGTATGTA
The DNA here is from genome assembly GCA_018715925.1 of Candidatus Onthousia faecipullorum. Lineage (GTDB taxonomy): Bacteria > Bacillota_I > Bacilli_A > RF39 > UBA660 > Onthousia > Onthousia faecipullorum. Next base: position 13,049 of record DVKQ01000002.1, on the reverse strand, counting down.
GTGATTAAATCCATATCTCTTACCATAGTCTATTACCATTTGTAATTGTTCAAATGCACAAAACACTATCATTGCAGGGCTCTTGCCTTTCTCTTTAGGCTCTTTTATTAACATACGAGAACAAAAGTGCATGTACTCGGCTATTCTAAAGTCACTATCAGTATCAAAGAACGATGAATTTGCTAGCTTACTTTCTCCATTTTTGTTATCACCATCTATGTACCACTGAGGGCTACTAGCATAAGCATTATTTGCCAAATTGTAAGGTATATCTGCTATTACTAGTTGCGCCTTTGGTATTTGATACCTTTTATAATTTTGAAAGTGGTCGTTAAATAATTCTATCTTTATAGGTTTCAAAATGGATATTCCTCTCCATCGTCAACATAGTTAAACTCTTCTTGATGGTCTCTAGCGAATTCCTCATAAGGCTTATTACTATTAACTTTTTCTTCTAACGTCCGGTTATCTTCAGACTTAACCGGACTTTTTTCATCTAAACCGGACTTTTTGCTATTTAAGAACTCAACTTCATCTGCAACTACTTCAGTAACATATCTATTCTCGCCACGTTCGTTCTGATACTTTCTTACTTGTAAACGGCCACTTATTCCAACTCTATCGCCTTTTTTGAGATACTGATGAATTAATTCTGCTTTCTTATTCCAAGCTACTATGTTTATAAAATCTGTATCTTTAGTGCCATCCTCTTTTGTATGATTACGATTAACTGCTATAGTAAAACTTGCAACTGGTGTGTTATTGGATGTATATCTGATTTCAATTTCATTACAAACATTACCCACTAAAATAATTTTATTCATCGCACTCATCCTTTCTATATTTCCATTTAAAGCCATAACTATAATTTCTACGATTCATACAAGCTTGACTAATATTAGTAGAATTAGCTCTACTAAAATCTGTATTATTCTTTAGCCATCTAACAGCAGAAGCTATGCTAGGAAATTCTTTTATCAAAGTGTTATTTATTCCTATCATATCTACTTTTTTCATTTTAAATTGTCTTTTATGTTGAGCTAAATTATATGTATAATGTAAACAGTTTTCTTGATGACTGACCCACTCTAAATTAGTAACTTTGTTATTTTTAGTATTACCGTCTATGTGATTAACTTCATTTTTATCCTTTATTTTAGGAATAAATGCTTCTGCTACTAGTCTGTGTATCTTTTTATGATTTCCTCGTCCTAAATTAATACATAAATATCCTTTCCCTACTCCATCTGATTCAGGCTTTAAAATAATATTTTTTCTTAAACTTTTAACTCTCCCAAAATTACTGACTTCATAAAGGCCTTCATAGTCCTTAACTGGTCGCCATTCTTCTCTCACTCTTTCTTTGCCTCTCTTTCAATTAATTTAATCATCTTAATACATAAATCTATCAACTGTTCTTTTGTGTAAATATACTTAACTTGTGGCCCTTCTACATGAGCCTTTATCTTAAGTTTAGTTAATTCGTATATTACATCTTCAAAATCATTTGACATAAGCACCTCTATTTACTTAAATCAATTCCTGCATTTAAGTAGAAATCAATTATTTCATTTTGTAACTCACTATCAGTTCCAGCCATTTCTAAAGCTAAACGACCAAACTTATAATGAGAACTTTCATAAACAACTTCTTGATTAACTGGTACAACTTCTTTTATTTTGCTATTTTCTGCATAAAGTTCGTGCCACTCATCATTTTCAAGATTAATAGTTCTTAACTTACTTTCTAATTTGATTAATTGATTAGTACTCATTTCTTCTAAAGTAGTCCATAGTTGCTCTGACACTAGCTCTCCCAAATGGGCTTTAACTACACCCATTTTTCTCATCAATTCTCCAATAGATAGCTTAACTATCTTCTTAGCATCATTATCTGGGATAAACATATTAGTAAAGACTTCATATTGCTTTGCTCTCTCTTTGTTTCTTGTTACATCTTCTGCACTTGCTACTTCTTTATCAATACCAAACCCTGCAAAACCCAAAGCTCTACCTACAGCAGATGTTTCACAATTTTCTATCATATCAGTTAAATTAACAGTCATTTTGCCTTTTGCTTTTTTCTCTTCAGTAGCCCTAGCAGTTGAAAGGACATTACTTTCTTCATCCTTTATAGTTGCTTTTATTCTTACAGAAGTGTCATTTATTTCTTCTATATCTGTAATTATTTCACCCATAGGATAAACCTTTCTAAATGCCTTAACTCTTTCACTTACTTTTGCATAATCTCCAGTACCTATTTTCATAGTTTTTATTTCACTATTTGCTTTTTCTATTTGACTATAACTAACTTTAACTTCTTCCATAATCTAACCTCCTAAACAAAATCCCTCTCATTGACACCTAAATACTCATAAGGACTTAATGGCTTGTAGAACTCTTCTCTTTGTTCTATTTCGTCCTCTAACTTTTCTTCTAATACGTGATATTCTGATACTAAGTCTTCAAATAAGCTTTCAACATATTCATCTTCAAGATAAACATTATCTTCATTACTAGTTGCTACATCACAACTACCTACTATTTTTGTAACGTCATAAAATATTTTTTTATCAATTCTTACCATTATTATTCTCCTTTCTTTTTACTTTGAAGAAATGTAACTTTTTCGGCTACTATTTCTAAATTTCCTTCGTTATTTTGAACTCTACCTCTAATTGCTATTAAGTCACCATTTTCACAACAGTCATTAACTACACTAGCTTTGTGTTCAAACAATTTACATTTAATAATATCTGTTTCATATTCTCCATTAATATTTTTGAAAGAACGTGGTACTGCTAATGTGACAGTACTATCTTCTGTATTAATTTCAGTTATTCTTCCTAGTAAAGTAAGTTGATTTAACATTTACTTCATCTCCTTTTTCATTTTTTCAATTTTCTTTCTACGATACTCAAGTAACTCGTCTTTTTGTGAATCTAACTTCTCAAGTAGTGCTATTTTGTCATCTTGTAGTTTTACTACTTTGGCTAGTAAATCTACCCTTTCATCTTTTAAAGACTCATACTTAAGCTCTAATGTGTTTTTTTTAATTTTCTTCTTTAACATTTAATTTCTCCTCTATATAATCAATTTGATTTTTATAACTTTCTAATTTAGTTTTTGCATACACTTTTTTGTAATAAAGTAATGCGTCTGCTAAAGCTATTCTTAATCTATCTTCCATAATCTGATACCTCCTCAAATATTTGCTTAACTTTGTCATATTGCATTTTTAATATTCCAGTAGCACCACTGTCGTTTTTACAAATATCAACATTCATTAGTGGTCTTAAATCTTCTTTACTAGAATTCTTATCACGATATAGTAGTATTATCTTTCTAGCACTATTTTCTAACTCTCCTGAGTCTTTAAGCATTGATAAGCTTAATTCTTCGCTGTTGTAAGCACTTCTATTTAACTGGCTAGCTCCAATTATTGTACAATCGTATTCTAAACATATCAGTCTTAAGTTCTTCATTATCTCTGTCATCTGTTCATAAAGAGAAGTCTTACCATTTATTCTTACTAAACCTAAATGGTCAATAAATATAACTGTATGTCTTGAGCTATCTTTCTTTTTGCTAACAACTGCTCTAACATCAGACAAGTTGTTTACTTGATGTTCTATAATTACACCTTTATCAGCTATAGACTTTATAGTCTCTCTTACTAAATCTACTTGATAACCAGTAACTGGATTATTAACATTATCTACTGGTATATTGCTATTTATGGCTATTAGACGTCTATAAATAGATGGTTTAGACATTTCCATATTGAAGTAAATACATTGATAATCAGTCATTAAATCACTCATTAAATTAAGCATGAAACCTGTTTTACCAGTTCCGGTCATAGAGCCTATTACTAGTAAATCGTTCTGAGATAGTTTGAGTATCTTACTCATCTTCTTAAATTTGTTAAATTTAATCTGCTTTTGTTCAACTATATTTTCTGCTAATTCCTTAACAGTTAGAACGTTACTATTTTTAGTTATTCTTATTTCATCTAACTTTTTCATTTGTTGCATAAAACTGTCATAGTCTATCTTTTTTTCTCTGAGTTCTTTATTTTTAACTTTGATAATATCTTCTTTTAAATATTTGATAATACTCTCTTCTGCTAGATTCAGTTGTTCTCTCCAAGCTTTATCATAGTAAAAAGTATGAGTTAATAATTCTACATAAAGTAAAGTATCAAAGTCTTCGTGTTGTTTTTGCATAAATGCAGGAGATACTACTTTTTCTTTTTGATAAGACTCTATTGCATAAGCTAACATCTTTGCTAAGTCCTTATCTCTTAAATATTTAGGCTTTATTGATAAACAATCTATTACCTCGTTTTTATTAAGAACTAATGCTACTAATTCTCTTTCTATCTCATCTCTATTATTTTCAGATATTTCTAACATCAGAATATTCTCCTACCCTCAGTACTAAAAGTGTCGCTATAAACTGGTTTCTTCTTTTCTTCTTTCAGTTCATAAATACCTTTCCACGAGTTCTCTATGCTATTTTCTATCATCTTAATTTTAGTCTTATCATCATACTTAGATAATTTGTTAATTAGTAAAGTTATAGCTCTATCACTATTAACTGCTTTTATCTTCTTTCTCATTGATAAGAAATCTTTAAATAAAGCATCCAATTCTTCATTATCAAAATAAGAAGAAGGGATTATAGGGTTATTATTATTTATATCTGTATTTATATTTGTATTTATATTTGGTATAGGTTTCACATTTTCGTCATTTCGATTGGACAAATTTGTCATTTCGATTTCACAATTTTGTAAAATGGAATACCCCAATTTTGTGATAGCATACCAAGATGTTCTATCGTAAGTAACTTTGTTATAATTTCCTTTAACTATAAGACCTTTATCTATTAATTTTTTTAAAGAGTATTCTATTTGCCTTTTTGACAAATATGGGAATAATTCAGCAAATGCTTTGGTACTGTTATAAGTCCAATAATTATCATCATAAAAGTATTTATTATTTGCTTTGTTTTTTAATATCCAGTAATAAATGTGTTTCAATAATATAGCTTCTACTATTCCATATTCTTTTGCTATTTCTACATTAAATGAGTGTTCCATATATGCACCTCTTATAGTGGTAAATTCTCAATTACAGAGATTAAAGTCATAATACCTAAAGAAAATATAGTAGCTCCACCAAATAGAACGATATAAGATAAAATTGTATCTATTTTACTTTCCTTTTTCTTGTTTAAATTTTCTTCTCTTACTCTTCTTTTATTTTCATGTAATATCTCTAACATTTTTTGACTTTCTGTCATTTAAAATTCCTCCTTTTTATTGATTTTTGTTCGATAAAATGTTATAATAAAGCCGAAAAAACTTAATAAGATTTTTCATTTTAAAGAGAATTTTCAGAGTTGGTAGCTTCGATATTCTCTTTTTTTGTTACTTTAATTCCTGTGTACTCTTCGAAAAGCTTTGGACTTATGTAATATCTACACTTACCCTGTGGGTTCTTTTTAACACTTCCTATTGGTAATAAATTCCTTTGCATTTGAATTCTTACGAACTGTGGAGACACACCCATAAGCTTAGCTGCTTCTTTTACTGTAATATTCACGTTCTCACCTCCTTTACTCATAAAACCTAGTCCAGCTAAAATTTAAAATATCTGCTATTTTCTTGGCTAATTCTGGTTTAGGTCTTCGTTTACCGCTTTCAATGTAGTTATACATTGGAGAAGTGATGTTTACTAATCTAGCAACCTCTGACTGTGACATTCCTTTTTCTTCACGTTTTTTAATTAGCCAATCTCTTCTTTTCAATCTTTCACCTCCCTTGATTTTTAAAACAAAAAGTTATATAATTTTTATATCCAAAAAGGAAAGGAGGAATGCCAAAGGCATATATTAACTCTTGTGGGTTCCATCTCTATTTTGCAGAAAGGAGGTGGAATAAAGAGGAAAGTTTTGCTAAAGCTATTAGAAATCATTACTAGTTCATTAATAACTGTTAATGTTTATAATGTAACTATTAATGTTTCAAATGATATTAATAAATAAGGCTTTATTTAAGCTTATCTTCCCCACAGTCCTTTTTTGGATAAGTTGTTTTGGAAATCAAGTTAGTTTGGCGACTGGGCTTGATTTCTTTTTTGTAATCTTTTAATTGCATTTCTTCTTGATTACAATTTAATAATACTATAACATTTTGTTAATGTCAATATAAAAATTGCATTTTATTTAATTTATATTCATTTTTTTAACAATTTGTTATAGAATGTAAGAAAGTGAGGGAAAAAAATGTTTGGAGAAAGATTAAAAAAAATCTTAGAAAGCAAAAACATTTCTCAAATGCAATTTGCTAAAGAGTTAGGGCTTACGCCCCCAGCTATAAATCGTTGGTGTAACAATGTTACTCAACCCGACTATGATACTTTAGTTACTATTGCAGAGAAATTAAATGTTTCTATTGATTACTTACTTGGTAATGACCTCAAAGATATTAAAGTTGAGGAAAAAAATAAAGAACTAGTACAATCGCTTGCAACTGGCTTAACTGACCCATTAAATAAAGCTCTTTACAGCAAAGCTTCTGAGCTAAAAAACGATAGAGATAAAGAAGCAGTCCTTAAAGTAATTGAAGCTTTTATTAATGATGTAGATAATAGAGATAATTAGCACAATGCAGTATCCGTGCTTTTTATATAAAATTCAAAAGATATGGAGGGAGATGGATATGTAGTGTTATTAGCTTTATTAGAGGGAGAAATAGACCAAAATGAGTATATGTATCTTAACAATATAGAATTAAGGTATGTTAGTCTCCCTAGCTATGTTTATGGTCTTATTTATAAGCATAAAGATGTATTTCTTATTGCAATAAATAAAAGCCTATCAAATTATAAAAAGAAAAAGACTATTCTGCATGAACTAGCCCACTTTGAACTTAAACACTGGGATAAAGAAGTATTCGAATATAAAATTGAGGGTTTAGAAGATGAAGCAGATAGATATGTTAATTTTTTATTAGAAAAGGAGTAAAAAATGAAGTGTAAAAAATGCGGTAGTGAAAATGTAAATATACAAGTAGTAAATGAAGGACAATTAGTTACAAAACATCATAGTATAATTTGGTGGATATGTATTGGTTGGTTGTGGATACCAATTAAGTGGTTATTCTTAACTATCCCTGCCCTATTTGCTGCGATATTTATTGGTAAAAGAAAGAAAATTAAAAACGTTACAAAAAAGATGTATGTGTGTCAAGATTGTGGAAATACTTGGCAAGTATAAGAGCATAGCTCTTTTTTTATACAGGGAGGTGGAATATGAAAAATCCTAATGGATATGGAACAGTATCTATAATTGATAGAAAATCAAGAAGAAGAAAACCTTATCGTGTTCAAGTATTTGTTGACTGGACTGACGAAGGTAAACCTATAAAGAAAACGATAGGATATGCTAGAACAAGAGCTGAAGGTAAACAAATGCTAGCAAGATATCACGATGAATTATTTGATCTAGATCTAGTTGGTGTTTCATTTGAGTACTTATTTAATTTATGGTACAAATATAAAGAAAAAGCTGGTATGGCTGAAAATACATTAAAACTTTATAAAAATTATTATAAACATTATAAACACCTAGAAAATAAAGCATTTGAAGATATTACCAGTAGAGATTTACAGGATATAGTAGATAATGCTAACTGCACTTCAGAATATTGTGGCAAGATAATAAATATGTATAATCAAATGTACGAATATGCTAAAGGTATTAATATAAAGTTAAAAAATAAAGCCTCTTTATTGGTAATATTGCCTAAAAAAGTAGAATCTGATAAGCACAAACCATTTACTGATGAAGAAATAGAAAAATTATGGAATAATAGAAATGATGTCGTTGATGAAATATTAGTTGATATTTATACTGGGGTAAGACCTGGAGAATTACTTGTAATTAGTGAAGTACACGAAGATTATTTTGTAACAGGTTTAAAGACTGAGTCAGGGAAAAATAGAGTTGTTCCTCTTAACGACAAAATTAAAGATATTTTTCACGACTTGATAAATAATAGAAGATTTGAAAGATATAGTAGCCAAGATAGTCTCTATCAAATTTGGAAACGTGAGCTAAAAGAACTAGACATGAGTAATCATACCCCTTATGATTGTCGTCATACATTCGCTACACTTATGGCTAGAGTTAAAGCAGATGAACACTCTATCAAGTTAATAATGGGACATAGGATATCCGATCTAACTAAGCGAGTTTATACTCATAAATTGATAGAAGAACTAACCAGAGAAGTTAATAAAATTTAGTAAAAATCGGCAAAAAAAGAGGTAAAAAATCACTGGTTTACCACAAAATGTATTATAATCCCTTATTTTTCAATAGTCGCAAATTGCCGTACAGGCTACCAATAAAGTATTTAACACCTACAACTTTGCAGGTGTTTTTATTTTTCTCTTCACTTGTTCTTTAGGTTCAGCTTCATTAAGCCTTTGTTGATATTTTTCAATTTTCTCCATATATTCAGTACATCTATCATTATAAGTTTCAATAGGTTCTATTGGTAAAAGTAAATTTGTTCCATTAAATACCCTATCTCTTATCTTTTCATCTCTTAATTTAATCGCTTCTTCATAATCATATGTTATAAAGTCAACTGTAACTGCATTTTTACATTCTCCATAAATATTAATATCTGGTTTATAATCTCTATCAATATAATCATAGTATATACTATCTACACTCCTAGGAAATACAACCTTATATTCTTTACGACTATTACCATCTTTATCATATAATAAATTTTCTTCTATTAAATAGCATGGAGAAACTATATAACCTAATATTTCATCAAAACTATTATATTTTATACATGCTTTTTTTACCATTTTCTGAAGAGCAAAGGCTTTAGGATACTTTAATTCATCTCTCATATTAATTCTACTTCCTTATTATATATTTTTTCACTATAAGACCTGTTTTATTTACTTGTTCTTTAGGTTCTAATTTGTTTAATTCTTCTTGATATTTATTTACTTCTTCATTATATATAGCAATTTTTTCAGTCGCCTTATCATTAATTGCATCTTTATAGGCATCATCGTCTACACAACTTCTATCAATACACAAACAATCGTGATTTATTATGTGTTTCATTACTAACTTATGATTTTCTCTATCACGTATTTTTATAGCTTCTTCATAATCTTCTGTTAACTGATTATAATCAAGAAAAATAGTATTTTTATATTTTTTTCTCCTATTAATATATGAAACAGAAGGATACAATTCAGGAACTATATCTAATTTTTTTCCAGGTATTGTCCTTTTATTAAACTCAAATTGTTCGCCTAAATATTTTCGTGGGAAAACGACTTCAAAGCCATCATTTTCAATACCATATTCATCTTGCATATAGTCTGTACATCTTCTAACAATATAGCAAGGAGATACAACATAGCAGTATACACCGTCATAAACTTTAAAATCCGCTTTATTATAAGCCATTTCTACAGGTACAGGCATTAGAGCAAAAGCTCTAGGGTACATTAATTCATCTCTCATATTACTTCCTTCTTTCTGTATTGTTTAAAGCATTATACAATAGCTTCAATATTTTTATTATCTGAAATTATATCATCGCTAGTGACTCCAACATTTTCTTTATACTTTAATTTTCTATGTTTATGTTTTTCATCTTTAAAACTTGACATAACATTAGCAACAAAATCATATTTTAAACCTTTAATTTCATCAATATTATCATCAATTACGACAAAGAAATGACGTGATAACACTGTCCCATCATCACTAATATATTTGTCTATTACTATAACATCACCAACTTTGCACATATTAATCACCTACACATCCATTTTATTTACTATAGCTTTTTTCTTTTTAGTAAGAACTTTTTTAGACCATTTAATTGGTATAATCGTATCATCTTTATCTTTACTAGGTGTTGCTTCTCTCCTTATTTTAGTAAAAAAGCCATAAAGAAGCACCTCCAATCTTCGATAATATGATTTGTTTTGTTATATATTATAACGAACAAGTATTCTAGTGTCAACAAAAAGTTTCATATTATCTATATTTTTATTTTATATCAACTTATTAATAATCACAACAAAAAGTTTATTATCTAGCAAGCATTCCTAAAGGATCCCATGGTTTTAACTCTACTGGTTCATATGACATTTCATCTAATTGTTCTTGAGTTAAATATTTCTTATTAATAACTACTTGATATACATACTTTTCAAACCAAGAATCACTAGCGACAAAATATCCTTTATTACCTACATCTTCACCCCAACTATTCTCAAGTTTCCATTTAGTTGATTTATTATCTTCTAAATTTACTCCAGTAACTACCATAGCATGATTCATTGAACTTTCATAATTATCAAGTGCCTCTTCTTTAGTCATAAAGAAATCAGTTTTAAATGTATCATAATAATTAAAACTCATATCATCAAATACTCCATCTTTTTTATCTATTGTTTTTTTAAAATCACAACCTAACCAAACTACTTCTTTGGCTTGTAATTGCTTAATTACAAGTTTTTTTAACTCTTCAATAGGAAGATTAAGAAATATAGGTGTTTTACCTTCTATAACATTTTGTAAATACTTAACACTATAAGTTCTATTAAAAGTTTTATCTTTTGTTGGTACATTAGCAATACATACATAGTTATTTATGTTTATATCAGTATATTCATGATAAAAATCTAAAGGAGTAATCCCCTTAATGATATGATATTTTTTATCTTTATCAGTATATTCAAAATCAAACTTTTTTGGTGGAACACCATAACAACAAGCTAGTATTCTATAAATATCATCTAAATATAAACTTTTTAAATAATCTAAATTCTCATTACTAGTAAGTAATCTTGCATTAAATTGCCTTAATTTTCTGTTAAGTAGATGATTCATTTCATCTGGATTAAGACTTTGATACGTATCACTCATTGCAGTTTTAGGAACAAAACCATATTTGTTAATAATATTAGAAAAGAAATCCCAAACTCCACCGTCCTCTATACCTTTTATTAATAAAAAGTATCTTTCTCTATCATCTGCATCTTTATCTTTAAGTTGGGCTAAACTTTCCATTATATAATTACATTTTTCTAATTTATCATAAAAAGATATATAACTTTGAGAAATTTCAAAATTTTCTAAATCATATTTTTTACATATAGACTCTCTTAATACATTACACCCTGCATATATAAAAGAATTATTAGCATTTTTTTGATTTACAGCCTTTAAAGTGTCAAGGTTAATAGAAAAATTAAATAGTAGTTGTCCTTCTCTTTCTTTATTTCTCATAATATCTCTTATATTGTTGTTTACAAGGGCACATCTCACTGTTTTATTTTCAATACCTTGTATATAGTTATTACTTATTTCTTCAAGTATTTCTCTTTTAATTTCCATATTATCACCATCCTTTAATAGTATATCTATTATAATGGTTTTAATACACTTTTAACATGACAAATTTAATGATAAAATATTTATAGGTGATTATATGAAGATGGTCAATTTAGATAAAATAATTAACAAAGATAATTTAATTCCTAATTTTAAAGGAAGCCATACTATATACAATTTTAAAATGGATAATGATACTTATTACTTTAAAGAAGTACCTAATAGAGAACTAGTAATGGAAATGATTTCTAAAACTATTGCCTTCCTTTTAGGAATACTTTATCTTAAAGAATCTATTGCTATTTTAAACGATAAATATGGACTACTTAATAAAAGTTATTTAAAAGATGATGATAAAAGTTATAATTTGCATAACTTAATGCAAAACTACTTTTACGAAAACAATGATGATGAGCTATTAGACTATAGAAAGCTAGCTAGTTTAAATAATTTAGAAGATATTTGGTTTGCTCTAGAAGATAGATATGAAGATAAAAATATTGTTAAAAATCTTATGGATGGCATTACTAATATATTTATGTTTGATCTATTAGTAGGAGAATCTGATAGAACTTTAAGAAATATAGAAATAATAGAAAGTTATAATACCGTAACACTCGCTCCTTTATATGATACATCAAGTATACTAGCTGATAAAAGTACAGCTTTAGGCGTAGATGAAGATGATTATTTAAAAAGTGATTTAGATAAATTAGATAAATTTATAGAAAACTCTGATACTGCTTATAAAGAGAAATTCTATAGTTATCTTAATACACTAGACTCTATAGGTATAGAAAAGATAATAGAAGAAACTGAAAGAGAAAATGATTTTATAATAGACAATAACTTAAAGAATGAAATAATTACTAAATTTAATAGTCGGATAAATATGTTTAAAGAACATGAAAAAAGAGTTAGCATTTTTAAATAAACTAACTCTTTAATTCTTATAAAACTCTACTCTATTTTTAAATTCATCAATTCCAATAATTTTTAATAATTGATATAAATTAGGAGTCTTAACTCTACCAGTAAGTAGATGTCTAATCATTTCACATACATCTCCTATATGTCCTTTATATAGAGTTGAATCTTCTTTATACATTTTAACACTAGGAGCATAACCCATTTCTTCGGCAAGTACTTTAACCTGATTATACCACTCATCTTCACTATCAAAGTTTTGATATATTTCTATATATTTATTAATAACATCATAATCGATTTTCTCATCTATATCTTTATAAGTTTCGTTTCTATCTTTATAGAATAAATCGTTAAATATATAGGCACTTTCTGTTTTAATGTCTTTATATGTTGCAATATCCTTTCTTGGTCTTTTACTATCACGCTCTATGTTTAAGAAAGCAACTAACTTATCTTTATCTTTTACCATTAAATCATAAAACTCTTTATCATACTTTTTATAATAGTCTAGGGCATCATTATAAATAGTATCGGCACTAACTCTTGAAAAATAAGTTCTACAAATATTATTTAACTTCTCCATATCAAATAAAGTTCCACCTATAGGCATCTTCTTAAATGAGAATTTAAAATCTTCAATAGATTTATCTTTATTTTGTAAAT
>DVKQ01000012.1 GCA_018715925.1 Candidatus Onthousia faecipullorum | reverse complement strand
CAGGATAAAAACATGAAATAAATTATGAATAGCAGAGAAAGTCATATATTAAAAGGCTTTCCTGCTATTTTTTTACTGAAAATTTGATTTTTGAGCCAAAGATAAATAACACATTATATCTACTAATCCTTTCTCAAAATTATACGATAATATTTTTCTTATTCTCCTTAGACTTATATTATTATAAAATGGTTTTACTTTATTTAGTATTCCTAGACAAAATTTCTTAACCAATTCTAAATTCATTAATGCCTTCTTATTTACTGTAGTATTATCATCTTGTTTAAATGTAAAATCTAAATGCCAATGTAATTTATTTTCTACTGACCAATGATTTTTTATAGCCTTAGAAAATAGTTCAATATTAAGAAATAAACTTGATATATAATATCTATATTCTACTTTTGTTTCTTGTGAAGTTTCTATTGTTTTCTTTACTAAGCCTATACTATTTAACTTTTTCCATTTTTTTCTATCAAAATACCATTTAACATCTTCTGTTTGGTAGTATTCGTAATGAATAAGAGTTTCTCCTCTTTTTTCTTTATAGTCTAAATAGGCAGTTCCTGTTTGTCCTGCTTTTATCATCTCTAACTTTTTTTCATCAAAATATAAAATTAAATCATTATAAAAGTTACCTTGATTTCCTTTTATAGGAACTACATAGTCTCCCTTTAAACTAACTACTGCTTCCACATTATCTGTTTGAGTATTTAAAGCATCCCAAGTAATAACATTACCTTTTACGTTAAATCTCTTTAATATATCTGGTATGGCTGTTATTTCATTTGTTTTATCATCTATTTGCTCACTTGCTAAACAAATACCATATTTATTTGAATAAGCATTTAAAACATTTAATGGTTTTACTTTATCGTTATAACTAGTTTCATTTCTAGAGCTTCCTCTATTAACTCTTCCATCTAAATTAATAATATCATTATCTGTAGAAGATAAAGATATTGTTAATAAAAACTCAGTAAATATTGTTTCTAATTCTTTAGAGTCTATTATGGCAAAGACTCTTTCATAAGTCTTTGTACAAGGAATCCCTCCTGTCATTAGTAAAAATTCCCTTAGCCACTTGTAATGTTCTTCCACAAAATCATGAACATCTTCCCAATCATTTGCATTAAATAAAACTGCTAGAATTGTACAAATAATAATATCCCAAATTTTAAATTTTGTTTTTTTCTTAATTCTACTATCAGTTAGTGTTTTTAGTTTTTCTTTTAATCTTTTCATTGCTGCTTTATCAACATCTTCTATTTTTGTAATTCCTAATTGTTTTTTTATATAATTAACTTCTCTAATACTTAATTCAAATCTTTTTTTACTTGGTTTTGCCATTTTTCATCCCTCTTTATATTAGAGTACCACAAATTAACTCAAAATCAAATTTCTAATAAAAAAATAGCAGAGATTCCTTTTAGTATAAGACTTTATCTGCTATTTATATTTTATTTCATGTTTTTATCCTGAGTGTATAAAAATATTTCTTGCCTTTTTCTCCTATATAATTCATACTAGAAGTAGATGGAGGTGAAAAATGGTGAGAGGAGTAAAATTATTTGGTATTCTAGCAGTATCAGTACTATTTATTACAGGTTGTGGTAATAGTGAGAGAACCTTAACTTGTACAAATAGTGAAGAAGATAGTGGCCTTAAAATGAGTCAAGAAGTAACTATGACTTTTAAAGATGATAAGATTAATTATGTTAAATTAAGTATTGATAGCGAAGCGACTGGTGATACTATCATTGATAACTGGGATGTATTTGCATCTATGATGGGCTCACAATTTGAAGAATCTAATGAAGATGGTGTTAATCTATCTACTAATAATGATGCTGATAATCATATTTTTAATGTATCATTAGAAATTGATTTAGAAAAAGCAAATGAAGATGCCTTATCAGAATATGGATTAGATGATATTACAGATGGAAATGCAAGTTATGAAGATATCAAAGAAAATGCTGAGGCTGATGGATTTACTTGTAAATAGAAAGAAAAGGTCTTCCGCTTTTCTTTTTTTTGTGTTATAGTAAATTATGAGAATAGGAGGAGTTTAATATGACAAAAGGGAGTGCTAGAAAAGAAGTAATAAAAACAGAAGAGGTGTCTAGTTGGGTATATATACTTTTATTAACAGCAATTGCAATACTAGGATGGGTATTAGGTAAATTTGAATTTAATATAGGTAAAGCAAGTTTAACATTTGCTATATTCGCTTATCCATTCAGATATTTTGTAGCCAATATTATAACTAAGAAATATGGTTATAAAGAGACTATGAACGGTATAAGTTATTCTGCTTGTTTAATGTTATTATTTATGATAGTAGCAAGCCTACTTGGACAAAGGGATATTGATTATATCCCAGTAACAGGAGAGATATTTGGATATTTAGCAAGTCAAATGATTAACTTAACTATTTATTATTATCTATATATGAATACAGTTGGTAATAAATTATCAATACTTGCTACTTATATATTTGCTATGTTAGTAGATAATTTAATTAGTATGTTATTTATAAGCAGAATGACTATGGTAGATGCATTCTGGAGAACATATTTTGTTACTATCTTAATAGAGACAATTATATCTATAATTTTAATTAATTTTGATGAGAAAAAAGTATTACCTGAACAAACTAGAAGAAAAAGAAGAAAGAAATGAGTAAAGGTTTTACTTTAATAGAAATGTTAGCTTCTATTCTAATAATAGGAATATTAGTAACAATAGTATTAATAAGTGCTAATAATTTAATTAAGACTAGTAATTTAGAATATTATAATACTAGTGAAAAAATGATGATACTAGCTAGTAAAGATTATTTTGCAGATTATAGAAGCTATTTACCTAAAGAAGTAGGTGAAAAGACTAGAGTATTACTCAGTGCTCTAGTTATAGAAGAATATATTGACATGATAAAAGATGTTAATGATAATGATTGTGATACTACTAAGAGTTATGTAGAAGTAGAGAAAACTAGTAATGATGAGTATTTATATAAAGCACATTTAGTATGTGATAAAGCTGATTATGAAACTAAGGATGGAGAGTAAGTATGGATAAGACAAGAAAGAAGTATATAATATTAGTAATAGTAACAATAGTAATAAGTATAGTAGCACTTATAGGGGCTAGTTATGCTTTGCTAACAATAACATTAGAAGGAGATAAAAAAATAACTTTAACGGCAGGTATATTAAGAGTAGATTTTACAGATGGTAATTTTATTAATTTAGATAATATAGCTCCTATGTCAGATAGCGGGGGATTAAAAACAACACCTTATACTTTTACTATAACTAATACAGGAAATATTAATGCATATTATCATGTGTCTTTAGAAGAAGAGTCTACTAATACTTTACCAAACTCTTATTTAAAGATGAGACTTACTAATGATCAAGGATATGATAGTGGAGTAGTTAAAGTAAATAGTTATGGAACAAGTACCTTTGATATAAAAGGAGAAGAAATACTTGAACCTAGTGATAAAGTAACATATCAGTTATGGATGTGGTTAGATGAAAATGCTGATAATAGTGCTCAAGGAAAAGAATATAAGAGTAAGATAGTTGTTACTAGTTATGATAGAGAACAAAAAAATAGTCCGAATCCTCCAGAGTTGGATAGTAATATGATTGCGGTAAGATATGATGGAAGTAACTGGGTAAAAGCAGATACTAGTAATAATTATTGGTATAATTATGATAATGGAGAGTGGGCTAATGCAGTTACTGTTAGTGAATCCAGTAGAAGTAATTATTTAAGTGCAGAAGTAGGAACAGTTATATCAATGGATGATATAGAGACAATGTGGGTATGGATACCAAGATATAGTTATAGTATAGGAAGTGTTGATGGTACAAACTATTATGGAAAACAAGGAGATTATTTAGATAGTACACCTACAGTAGAACTTCCAGGAGAGATAGATGTAAAATTTGTAGATACAAGTACAAAAGATAGAGGAACAGCGAAATATGTAGTAAGTAGTGGAATAAATAATAATAGTTGGTATACCCCAGATGCATTTACGTTTGGTGACGAAGAGCTTTCTGGAATCTGGGTAGGGAAGTTTGAAACAAGTAGTAGTAATCCTAATGCTGGTTATGGAGGAGGAAATACAGCAGAATTAGATGCCATGATAAAACCAAATGTAACAAGCTGGAGGAGTATAAATGTAAGTAATATCCATACAGTAGCGACAAAAGTAAGTGCAAGTGGAAATAGGTATGGATTTAGTGAAAGTATGAACTCACATGCCATGAAAAATAGTGAGTGGGCAGTAGTAAGTTATTTAAGTCAAAGTAGATATGGAAAGTTAGGAAATGAAAATTATTTTGGGCTGAATAAAGAGGTGTATCAAAACAAGAGTGATCAGTATATAACAGGATGTAGTTATGGAAGTCCAAGTAATGGAAATACAGATTATGGATGTCAATATACATATGATAATAATATAAGAA
>DVKQ01000011.1 GCA_018715925.1 Candidatus Onthousia faecipullorum | reverse complement strand
CAAATCAAAACTAGAAGTAAACCATCTATTCTCATAAAATTCACTGTAATTAGGTATATAAGTCTTAGGAACAACTCCAATAATATTACCTTTTTCTATAACAACAGCAGTATTTAAAAGTTGATTATTACACCTAATAGGCATACCTATTATAGAAATAATATCTAAATCTTTAGTAGATTCTATAATAATACCTAAAGCTTTCTCTGCTTCATCAAGTAATTCATCTTGTAAAAACAAATCAGAACAAGTATATCCTGTAAGAGCAAGTTCAGCAGTAGTAACAATTGACACACCTTCTTTATCTGCTTTCTTAATCATTTTAACTATTTCTTTAGCATTATCCATAGGACTAGCAAGTACTAACTTATTAACAATTGCCCCTACTCTAACAAAACCATATTCTAACACCTTAATCATCTCCTCTTAATATATTTTTTAGATAACTCTAAAGCATATTTAGACTGTATATCTTTAATATACCCCATTTTAACAAGTTCTAGTACTTCATCATAATTACATAAGAAATATCTAACAAATTCATCTTTATCTAGCTTCTGTTCTTTTACCTTTTCACAGTCTAAAGCAAGATAAGCATAGTTATATGCTTCACTACATCCTTGGTCTTGATAGAAAGAATCAAGATACTTAATATTATCAGAGTAATAACCTGTCTCTTCAATAAGTTCTCTTTTAGCAGAAATCAAAGGATTTTCTTTATCTTCTACATAACCTGCAGGAAACTCAACAAGAAATCCATCTTTAACTGGTCTAGGTTGTACTATTAATAAAAACTCATTATCTTTAGTAACAGGTATAGTAACAACGGCATCACCATTACTATTACCTTTAATTATTTTATCTCTTACGATAGTGATACCGTTATTAAGTAAACAGTTATAGTTTTCTACTTTTATATAAGAATTATCACTTCTTTCTAATAATTTTTTTCAATTATTTTTAATTCTTTTATATAACTATGTAACTCTTCTAACTTCTCTCTTCTCATTTTATCCCTACTTTTTAACTAATTTCTTTTCTTCATCTATTATTTTATTTTTAACATTCCACAAATCATAACTTAAATCAACATGTACTGGATGAGGATTAACAAATCTTCTATTCTCTTCACTCAAAGTTTCTTTTTCCATACTACAGTAATCTCTAATATTCATTACATTATCACTTTTATAGACACATTCCCCATTTATAAATATTGGTTCTAACAACTCTCTAACTGTATAAGTACCCTTCTCTAATTCTTTTCTCTTCCAAGTATCTACAGGATCAAACATTATAGTTGTCTCATCTTCATTATATTTTTCGTATGTATTGCCAATAATATCCCCTCTAATTTTACCTGTTTCTTTATCATAGAATCTAAATACTTGTTTATCTCCTGGATTAGTAATTTTTACTCTATCTTCACTAAGTTTAATCTTAGGAATAATTTCTCCACTTTTTTTAAGCACAGCTAGTTTATAAACTCCCCCAAAGCTTGACCAATCTTTAGAAGTAATCAAACTTGTACCTACTCCCCAAAGATTTATTTTAGCATCTTGTTCTTTTAAAGATTCTATTAGATATTCATCTAAATCATTAGAAGCACAAATAGTAGCATCAGGAAATCCTGCTTCATCTAACATAACTCTAGCTTTTTTAGATAGATATGCTAAATCCCCACTATCAAGTCTTATTCCATATTTTTTAGGCATCTTACCTTCTTCTTTTAATTCTTTAAATACTCTTATTGCATTAGGAACACCTGACTTTAAGGTATCATAAGTATCTACTAACAAGGTTGCATTATTTGGAAAAAGTTCTGCATATTTCTTAAAAGCCTCATATTCACTATCAAAACTCATAATATAGCTGTGAGCATGAGTACCTGCAACAGGAATATTAAATTTTTTACCAGCTAGAACATTACTAGTTGAAGCACATCCTCCAATAACAGCAGCCCTTGCTCCATATATACCAGCATCAGGTCCCTGTGCTCTTCTAAGTCCAAACTCCATAACGGCATCACCTTTAGCCGCTTCACACACTCTTGATGCTTTAGTAGCAATTAAGCTTTGATGATTAATAATATTTAATATTGCTGTCTCTACAAGTTGTGCTTCTATTATAGGAGCTTCTACTTTTAATAAAGGCTCCATTGGAAATACAACAGTTCCTTCTTTAATTGCATAAATATTACCAGTAAATTTAAAGTTTTCTAAATATTTTAAAAATTCTTCATCAAAAAGCTCTAATTCTCTTAAGTACTCGATGTCATCACTATTAAAATGTAAATTTTTAATATAATCTATTACTTGTTCAAGACCTGCTACAATAGCATATCCTCCATCATATGGATTCTTACGATAAAATACATCAAAGACAACTCTTTCATCTCTTTTCATATCAAAATATCCATTCATCATAGTAAGTTCATATAAATCAGTTAATAAAGTTAAATTTCTTTCATTCATTTAAACCATTCCTTTCTTTTTATCAAATTATTAATATCAAGTTCTAAATTTTTTTAACTAACTTAATTCCCTGTTGTTCCATAAGTAGATAAGCTGCATCTACATAGTTTTGTCTATTATCTTCTCTAAAAGTTGCCACAGCATCTTTATGTACTCTTATAATACTTTCTCTATTATGTTCATCAAGATAATTTGCAAGCCCCATAGGACCATTACATACACAAATATCAGTACAACATCCTACTATATCAAACTCTTTTATATTAGTAGATTTCTCCATCACTTCTCTAAAACTAGGAGATTCCATAAAACTTGTATTGTTCTTAGGTATACAGATAGTATTATTAAGGCTAGTAAAAGGTTTTAATTCATCAACTATTTCCTCTTCTCCACTACCTTTAAGACAGTGATAATCTGGAAATCTCTTATGTTCCGTAGATTCTTTAGTATGAGTATCTTGAATAAAGATAACAAGTTCTCTCTCATTATGATACTCTTTAATAAGTTCTATCTGTCTAGGTATAACTCTAGTAATAGATTTATCATGTAACACTCCTTCCTTAACAAAGCCATTAACCATATCAACAACGATTAAAGCTTTATTATAGACTTTAAAATTCTTAACCTTCATAATTATCCCTCCTCTTATTAATTTTTTATTAATATCAAAAGCTAAGAAATAAGCAAGTGTTTAAACTTGTTATTAACATTATATTAATAAGAGAATAATTTGTCAACACTAAAAAAAAGAAATTTAATCTCAACATTTCTCTTTTTACATAGTATCTTCATTTAACAAACCGCATTTCCTCATAGAATTATAATAAGATTGCATACAATCCTCTCTATAAAGAGGGCTTAATCCTTCTACTCGCCAATACATCTTATCTATTATCTGTCTAAACCATTTAGTCCTAGGTAAAGTTATATTGGCCTTTGAAAAAGTTACAAAATCTTCTTTTGTACCTAAGTACACACCTTTATCTATTTTTTTAACATGATTATCTTCAAAAAAATTATCTATAATCTGATAACGTTCATTAATATCATAATTATATTCTTTACATTTTTCTTCATCAAAATATATTTCCATCATCATTTTTAATCAACTCCTTTTATAATTAAATTTTATATTTACAAATATTTTTTAATCTTTAATAACTTTCACCATATCATACCTATCACCTACACTAGTTACATCTATTCTTTTAATGCAAAGTTTTATCCATGGTAAATCATTTCCCATATTAATCATATCCTGCTCTACTTCTGACAAATTTAAAAAATTAACAGAAATATAACCAGAACCTTGTCTATGCAGATAGCCAATATCTTCTAAATATTTCTTTATATCATAATAGGCATTAGTATAGGTTTTAGGATATACTTCTTTTAGTTTCTTAGTATCTAAATCAAAATTAATCGCTTTTCTTGTTAAATCATAATAATTATTTTGATTTAGATCTACAACCGATACCTCCCATACTACATCTTATATCTATCAACTCCTTTCAATTAATTCTATTTAAATACTAATCGTGTCAACACGAAATAAATCTAACATAGAATTAAATATCTGTAAAATTACAAATTTTGCAAATTCACCTAAAAAAGTGGGTCAAATTTTAAAATTCGCCCACTAAATTTTTAATTTTCATTTCTAAATTCTCTTGAATTTGCAAAATTCAAAGTTTTTTATTTTTTTCTATTCATCAAAGAAATCATCAAAGAAGTCATCATCATCGTCATCATCTAAACTTAAGTTAACTGACTTTTTAGGTTGTTCAACTTTAGGCATTTCACTAACTTCAGGAATAGGACTATTAACAACTTCTTTAACTGGAGAAACATCCTTAACAGGTCTTTCCTCTTTAGATTTCATAGCCTCCATCTTCTGCTGTTGTTTTTGTTTATTCATTGCCTCTTCTTTTTCAAGTTCTGCAATCTTAGCATCTATCTTCTTAACTAACTCATCCACATCAAATGAAGGCCTCTTAGGTACACTACTTTCATTTTCCATATTAGGATTCATAAAAGAAGGCATAGGATTACTTGGTCTAAGCATACCACTAGTATTAGGCATCATACTTTCCATAGGACCATTGTTAGAACCAGCACCTATACCAAAAAGATTTGGTGGTACAAACCCAGGAGGTGTACTTCCCCCATTAGGATTAGCATTATTACTATTCATCATTTCTAAAAGTTTCTCTTTCTTCTTTTCCTTAACAAAAGTTTTTATATCAAATGTATGAACAGGAATTTTCTCACGTGATGGATAACTAGCTTTAGGATAAGTTTTACCCCACTCAAGTTTAAAATCAGGAGTAAATTTCGTTTTAAATGGTTGTTTTCTAATTCTTAAGATAATAACATCAAATGGTTTCATCCTCTGTAAATCAGAAATAGTAACTAAAGGAGTACTAGCAGTTTTATCATCATCTTTAGATTTAACTTCTCCACACATCTTAGAAATCTCTTCAAGAGAAGCAAGTTCTGTTGATAACAAATAAATTATATTACCACAGTTACCACGAATTGTTTCCGCATTTTCTTTACCATATATTTGATTTAACTGTGCATAGTTTTGAATAATCATCGTAAATCTTATATGTCTTGAACGTGCTGCTGTTATCATAGTTGTAACATCTTTTAAAGGTGGCATATTTGCAAACTCATCAAGTAAGAAATTAGTTCTAACAGGAAGCTCTCCTCCATTTTCCTGTGCCACATCTATTAATGTTTCATAACATTGTTTTAATAGTATTGTAACAAGAGAATGATAAGTCTTCTTTTCATCTTGCACAACTATAAATAAAGCTGTTTTCTTTCTACCTATATCAGCAAGTTCTATATCACTATGACTAAGCATTTCTGATAAATTCTCACGAGATGCAAATAATTTAATTTTCTGTCTAAATACTGATAAAATTGATCCCTTAGTATCTGTCGGAGCATTGATAGTACTAGATGCATTAATTGATGCTGCACTAGCAGGATCTTTAAATGAAAAATATTCTTTAATATAAGTACTACCACCAAACTTCTCTTCACCAACAGTAGTCATTAAACTAATACTATTAATATTTATCTCATCTTCTTTAGCATCTTCAAAAAGTCCTAAAGCAACACCAGAAAAGTAATCAGCTGATGTCTTTTCCCAAAAAGGATCACTATTATTACTAGATTCATCATACAAAATATTTAAAGCAAGGTCATCAAGTAACTCTATCGCTTTATCTTGATTACCATTTTTATACATCCTATAAGGAAGTGATAAAGGATTCCAGCTACTACCATTTTGTGGATCACGGAAGTTAAGTATCTGTACATCATATCCTTTATCTCTTAGCATATTAGCAGTAGATTCATAAATCTCACCCTTAGGATCTGTAATTATCATAGACTCCCCAGCTTTAGCAAGTAATTTAACTGTCGGTTTAATAACTGTTTGCGTCTTACCTGAACCAGTAGAACCAATAACTAAAGTATGATATTCTCCATTATCAACCCAAGCTTCTTTATCATTAAGCATAATAGGTACCCCTGCTGCATTACTAACTTCATCTTGTAAAGGAACCATAACTAGTTCTTCTTTCATCTCTTTATCTTTAGCCCATCTAGAATAACCTTTATCTTTTTTCTCACTAGTAAAACCAATCCCCTTTTCCATTTCAAAAAAGTATGATTTAACACTAATAAGCATACCTATTAATGCCACAAAATAAACAATTAAAGTAATCCATAAAAATTCAGGTGTAAAAGCTGGAAATGGATTTAACCCACTAAAATATCCTTCTGTAGCAAAAGAATGTAAATTAACAATACCAATCGCTACTATATAAAGTAAAAATATAGCAAAGACTATAAAAATCATTACATCGTCTTTATCCGCTCTAAATTTTAACTTCATTTTAATCCCCTCATTTCAAATCTACGCTTATTATATCAGTATTTCTTAAATTTGAAAACAAATTTAATTATATTTTATTATTCTTTTTATTTTTGAAAACAAGAAATAAAGCAATAATAAGTATTATAGCAATTATAACAATAACAGGAATCCTCCAATCAATAACACTATAATTAACATCTTTCGTTGTATCTATTAACATATTTATACTTTTTTTACTATCTTTATTAAAAGTCCAAGTATAAGTATTATCATTAACACTATCAGCATTATTCTCTTCTACATAATAGTCAGTTTTAATATTTATTTTAACCTCTTCAAGTTCCGGATAATCTTCAAAGAATATAATACCCTCATCATCAGTAGTTAAAGATATAATATTACCATTCCGAGAAACATTATAAGATCTAAAGGCTTCTCTAATAGTCCTAGCATTATTATAATCTGTTATATCAAAATTATATTTATAATTAAACTTATATCCATTACCTAAATCAGTCTCTTCTTTTTGATAATAAGTAACATCAGGTGCAGGTAAATCAGGATTCGTATCAACAATAGCATCTCTTGAATATATTGGAATATAATTTCTAAATGATGTTTTAATAATATCTTTAGGGTAAATTGCATTTTGATAAAAAGTAATATCAACACTTTCTCTTATTTCACTATCAGTTATCTCAAGATTAACACTAGCTGTACAACCACACATTAGAAATGTTATAAATATTAGAATTAAACACTTAACTTTCATATCTTAACTCCTCGCTTGTCGCTCATAAAAGCCATCCATATTAACCCCCCAATATCCACTTGCATTAAAACTTCTAATTGAGAACTTAACTCCTGTAGAGTTACCTGCTGCTTCAGCACACACATACCCCTCATCTACTACTTCAACAATTAATACAATGTGATGGTCAGATTCCATCAAATCACCAGGTTGTAAAACACCACTACTACTTAAAGTAACCCTTTCTGCACCAGGTAAATATTGAAAAGTACCAGCTGTTCTAGGAGACATGTTAAATCCTCCATTATAAATAGCCCACGTAACAAAACCAGAACAATCTAATCCACAGTAATTATAAGATTGACCATTCGCATATGTATGACACTCACTACTTCCCCAATTACCTAAAGCACCATTTGCAATATTACCATGACCTCCACCCCAATAATAAGGAACTTTAACATCATAGTTATTACCAAGTTCTGCAATTAATGTAACTGCAGAAGCGACAACTCCAGCTCTTGTACCAAAACCAGCATCCTCAACATTAGTAGTAATTAAATTATTAAATTCAGCTAAACTAGAACCATTTGTTGTTAAAAAAGCACTTAATGGTTGATGTAATATTTCATCACCATCTGATGACAATTCATAATCACCATAATCAATATTACCACTTCCATTACCACTACTAGTAATAGTTGAATCCATTCCAAAAAAGCTACTAAAAAGACTAATTATAATTAATGCTGGTAGCAAAGTTAAAATCAAAAGTCCAAAGAAAGAAACCGCACCAATAATAACAAATTTTAATGCTACAGGTATCTTTCCTAAAAAACTAAATCTACCAGATACACCACTAGTACCTCCTAAAACAGAACTAAGAGGATTTAGCGAATTTAAAATACTTCCCCTATTACTAGAAGAGTTATCATCACTATTATCAATACCATTATTAACTGTATTATTGGGCATAACATCATTATTTTTAGTATTTATATTATTACTATCAGTATTATTATTATCATTAGCAGGACTATTGCTATTGTTATTATTAATAGAATTATTACCACTAGTATTACTATTATTAGACCTTCTACCACTTATAATATTTCTAGCAATATTAACTCCTTTTAAAGCAGGATGTAAATTAGAAACAGCATTAACTGCTTTATTACCAACTGCATTCTTAACAGTATTGACTGTATTAGATTCTTTACTAGGAATAGTCTTATTAAAATCATTTTTAGCCATAGTTGTGCTATTATCATCATTAGGATTAATATGATTTAATTTACTTTTATATTTATTACTATCTAAAGTTGCACCTGCAATATTAGTAATAGCATCTTTTAAAGGTGAAGAAGTTTTTTTTATAGAAGAATTATTATCATTTTGATTCTCTTGTCCTAAACCTTGTCCTTCATCATCTAACGTTTCAATATCTTCTTCTCTCATATTACCACCACCTTTACTTTATCTATACTATCAAAATAACAACTCTACTTCGTATTTATAAACTGCATCAACATAGAAAATAATAGTTTGATTATTACTATTTACAATTTTATAAGTATTATCAGAAATTCTATAACTAGCAACTTTATTATTATAATAATTATTTACTAAACTATCTCTAAATAAATTAAATTTCTCTATTGGCATATTATCTTTATTTCTAACTCTATTATAAGCTTCACTACTATTATTAACTACTAAATTCTTAAAATGATTATAATAAATAGTAACAAGCTCTTTATCAGGAATATCTTTAACTTCATAACTATTAGCATTACTTTTAGATTGAACATTATTAAACTCATTTAATTCTTCATTACTAGGAAGCTCTCTTTCCACATCATTAACTATTCTAAAGTTTCTAAATATTAAAAAGAAAAGTAAAGCTACAAGGATTATATAAACAACAATTTTAATTTTCTTCTCCACAATAATCAGCTTCCTTTCACTTTATTGTTATAAATAATTTCAGAAATAGGCTCTATTGCATAAGTTAATTCATTTTCATTAATTGTAACTATATAATAGTTATATCCTTGTAAAGTAGAATCATATAATGTCTCTTCATTAAGCACCACTTTAGTATAATATTTATAAATATTTTTATAAGAACTAACTCTGTAGGCTTCCTCTAAACTAGTCTTTATATTACTATTATAATTACCAACAAATTGATAGATATTAGCAGTAGTAATATTGTTTCTACTTATATAGTCTTCATCTAATATGCTTAACAAAGATTCTCCATCTTTTAAAGTAATATAAGAAAAATACTTGGAAATAGCAGAATCTATAGTAAAGAAACGATTAACATCAGCAAGAGCAACAACATCTGTATTAATACTTTCATTATCTTTCATAACTTCCATAGATTTCATATATATAAAACTCCCACAAAAAATAACAACAAGTAATATAACTATACTTAATTCTATTTTAGATGTTTTATTCATAAAAAACCATCTCCTATAAACCAAATATTGTATTTCTAAGCTCTAATTTTCCTTGTAATTGCCAAGCAGTATAATCATTTTGTTCACAAACTGTAGTAGCACTGCTTGCTGGACAATTTGAATAATTTGTACAAACTGATTTAGTAGAACAATAACCAGAACCATATATTATATCAAGGTATTTACAACCGCCACGTCCCCAAGTTCCAGGGCTAAAGCGATAATCACCAACCCAAGAATAAATAGATTGCATACCTGCTAAACTACCAGGAGGCCCATGTCCAGCAGCATCACATCCTGCCGCTTCTCTTTCTTGATTTCTTGTTTCAATAAGAGATGCCTTTGCACCACCAGGTTGATATTCTTTTAAAACATTAGCATAAGTTCTTATTCCCTCCGCTAAAGAAGTTAAATGTGGTCCACCACTACAAGATTCACCATTTGATATTCCTATACCCCAGTAATTAGAATATCCATCGCACTTTTCCCATCCTTGCTCTGTTCCTGCTGTAACAACAACAAGTTCTGGATTAACACCTGCCTCTACTGATACATCATAAACTTCTTCAGCATGACTAGAAAAATTAGTACAAAAGGCATTGTTTCCACTATTAGTACAATATGCTTCCATCTTAGATATAAATTCCTGTTTTGATAAAGATGAAGTAGTTAAAGAAAAATCAACACAAGAAGACCTAGGACTCTCCATACTAACATAATCTAGAGGATCAACTCTATTAGAACTAGTATTACCACCAGATCTAACTTCAAAATGCAAGTGAACTCCTGTAGAACTACCAGAATTACCCATCTTACCAATTACTTGTCCCTGCTTAACTGTATCACCTGCCATAACAGTAATACTACCTTGAGCCATATGAGCATAATATGTATAATTACCATCAGAATGTTCTATAACAACATAATTGCCATAACCACCACCATCAAGATTACCAACATAACCATTATCGGCATATTGAATCTGCTCATCACTTGTAGGATAAATTACAACTCCATCCTTAGCAGCAATTATATTTGTACCACCTACACCTAAATCATTAGATATATCAATCGCTCCATGACTACCATCATGAACAGAATCATTCCCTGCAAAAGTAGCAGTTATAGTAGAAGGGACAGGATCACCACTAGCAAAAGTAACATCATTTTCTAAAGTTGTATCAGCACTACCTATAGGCCACCAATAAGAATTACCAACACAACTAGAAGTAGAGCCATTACCTTCTCCTTCATTAGCCCCAATAAACTCTAAATAATCTTCTATATAATCATAAACATCTTCCGCCATCCGCTTACAAGTAGTATCGGAAAGACTAGAATCAACATCTTTAAAATAATCTACTAACCCTTCTTTAACCGCTTCTTCTCCTTTATCTGTATAAGTAATACTACCATCATCATGTTCTACTTCATCAACCATTAAATCAGCAACTTTTCTCATCATATCAAGAGACATATCTTCATAAGTAAAATCAGGAATATGCAAATGAATAACAGTAAATGTTGAAGTAATAACAAATTTAGCAAACTCTTTATCTTCTCCATGATATTCATTATATACTTGATCAAGTCTATCATAAAATTCATCTGAAGCATCACTATAAGAAAGCAATTCATTATTATTAGAGATAATACTAATTTTAAAACAAAAAGTTAAACTAATAAGACAAATAGAAAAAAGTAATGCTACTAGAACAAGTTTCAAATAATTAGAAGAAGAAAAAACTATTTTTTTTCTATTTTTCTTACTAAATTTTTCTCCTTCCATAATCACCACTTCCCTCTACATACATTACTTTAACTATTTCTAAAATCCTCCAGCACTACCAAATGATTCTAATTCTTCTTGCGTAACAACTATATTTATTCTCATACGTCTATTACCACATACAAACAGTGCTTCACCTTGAGAATATCTCTTAATACTATCTTTCTCATTTTCATTTAAATCTATTAATAATGATAAATCTTCAACAGCCTGTTTTCTAAGTCCCATAACAAGATAATATGATGAGTTATCAAATATTGCTTTCCCCTGTGTAATAATTGAAGGACTAGAGAAGTCACTAGGCTGCTGGGTAATAATTATTGTACCTGTATTATATTTACGAGCACGTCGTTGTACTTGAGCAAGGAAATCAGCTCCTTGTTCATTGTTATTGCTAAGTAATACATGAGCTTCATCTACCATTAATATTGTATTAACTGTTGGATCAAGACAAAGTCCCCAAGCATATTTTAAGATATTAAAAAATAAAGCATTTCTAATATTAGTATCAGAATTCATAAATTCTTTTATATTAAATACCATAAAATCACTATTAGCAGTTAACGTAGTCTTACCATCAAAATAGAATTTTAATTCTTTTATTAAAGGTCTAATCTTAAGTTCAAGTCTTTGAATAATATCTTTTTCTCTAGTCTGTTCTGTTAATGATAAAAGTCTTCCCTTAATAGTAGCATATACATCAGAAAAAGTTGGATAATCAGCAGATGTAAAATTACTAAAATCTGTATTAAAATCTATTCCAAAACGTTTATATGTATCTTGAACAATCTCACTAAACATATTAAGTACATCTTCTTCTATAGATGGATCATAATACTTCATAAAGGCTCTAAGTGACTGTAAAGTACGAGTTAAAACAGTATAACCAAGTCCATCTCTAATCTCCTCATCATCAGCATCTATAATGACTTCTAATGGATTAATGAGTCCAAACTCTCCACCTTTACCAATATCAATAGTATCTCCACCAAAAGTTCTAGTCATCTCTTCTAACTCATTTTCAGGGTCAATTGCAACTATCTGACAACCATTTCTAATATGAGATCTAAGTAACAATTTAGCAGCCGTACTTTTACCAGAACCTGAAGTACCAAGTATAATCATATTAGCATTATTTCTATTATTCTCTTTTCTTATTTGATAAAGAAATTGATTAAATAAGATTACCCCTCCAGAAAAATCAACTCCAAGTAAAACAGATAATCCTGGATCTTTAATACTATCAAAGATAAAAGGATACATCGCTGCAATAGTAGGAGTTGGAATAGGAGTACCAATTCTCTCTTCTATATCTTGATTAGGAAATATTGGCAAGATACTTTTTAAAACTTTCTCCTGTTCAAAACGTAAAGAAACCGCTCTAAGTTCCATTGCATCCAAATAGTTCTTAACATTTACTTTACGTAACTCCAAGTCTTCTTTAGTATCAGCATTTATCATAATATGCATTTGAAAATCAAAAATACGAGACTGACTTGATGCAAGCATAGAGACAAAGGATTCAAGGCTCTCAGCATCCTGTCTAATTCTCTCCTTAGTAGTCTGATCTTTTTCTTGACGATATCTTTCTCTTAAATCTGCAACTTGTCTATTAATCATTTTAGACATAGTACTAAATGGTACAGGAATATGTTTAATAACTATTTTAATACCACTCATAGAAGTCAATGTTGAAAGGTAACCAGGTGCGATATAACGAGGATAAGATATAACTGATAATATAGTTGCATACTTATCGCTAATATTAAAGTCACTAGGATTAAATTGTAATCCTTTAGGAGCTAACTGACTCTTTAAACTTATACTCATACAGGCATCACCGTCCCAAACTCTGTATTAACTCCTCCATTTAAGAAGTTTTCCATAATTATTCTAAGATCATCATTACTAACTTGTGAAGCATTAAGTCCACAAGATGCAAGTCCATTAATCAATAAACGAACCCTTTTCTGTAATACATCTTCACTAGCATCTTTAAATAGAATGAAGTACTCAGTATCAACAATATTATTATTCATAAAAGTATTACCTTTATCTATATCTTGTAAGATTAACTTACGAATAGCAGGAGATGTTGTATCGTTATATAGAAGTTGTAGTTGTGACATATAAACAGATATATCTACAGGTCTATCAGCAACAACTAACCAAAAGGTAAAGTCTATCATATTATAAAAATTTTTAAGACTAATCAAGACATTCTCTTGAGATTGTTGATCAAGAATAAAGATATTACGAGGAGTAATTTTAACTCCAGTAACTTTCTGTTTTCCTTCACAGATTATATAACCATTTTGTATTCCTATAATAGGAAGCCAATCTTCAGTATACTGACTACCTACTGTTTTTGACATCTTGGACATCTTTAACACACCAACCTTTCCATATATAATTCCTTCTACCTGTAAAGAAATTATAACACTCTATAATTATAGTTAAAATATTATGATAATTAGGTATTGGAATAACAAGAAATGCACAAGTTAATCCAGGTAATAAAACCAAAACAACTTGCCAAGTAGAAGCCATAGGAAAAGTCATCAAGAGAACAAGAGAAATTAAAACTCCAGTTCCCAGTAATATCAAATCAAATGGCTTAAACCATCCAAGTATCAAAGTTCCCCTTTTTGTATTAGCAGGTATTAAATAACTATCATTCATCTATTATCACACTCCCTATTTACTCTTATTAGCATTATGGTTAGCAATATGTTTAATATGTTTCATACCAGTTTGCATCTCTTGTGCTTTAGAACTTGCAACACCTATAGTTGGACCTATAACCATAGGATCAAGATATTCACCTTTATAGTCAATATCAGCATCAGCTAAAGCTTTTTTTGCTAATTCCCAATTTGATAAAACACCAGGATTATCTTCAGTACCATCAAAAACTGCCTTAACATAACGACTATTCTGACTTTTTAAGATTTCTCCCATTACATTTGCATCAAAATCTCTAACATTATACTGTAAACCACCATACTTAAAGTTTCCACTACTATCTTTTGCATTCATTGCAGCTACCAAACGTTCATAATTGAAAGCTCTAATTTGCGTTCTTCCATCAGTAGCTGAGTATATACCATACTTAGAATAACCAAAATCGCCTTTCTTCTTAGCTTCACCTTCAGTAAAGCTCTTCCATTCCTGCATCTGTTTAACAGCGGCTTGATTAACTTCTAAAGCTTGTTTATCTTTCTCTGCTAAAGTTCTACCAGTAAACATACCATAAGCTTCACTAGAAAGTCTACCTAAAGCAGTAGAGTGCGATGCTCTCATAGCATTTCGCTTTTGCATTGCAGACATAACAGAACTTGGAACTTTTTTATCAGCAGTAGCAAGTGCTCTACCACCAGTTACAAGTCCTCCTACTCCACTAGTTAAACCTGCGACTCCTGCTCCAATTCCAGTCCAAGCATTTCTTAAATATCTAGCAGGCGTACCTTTTTCAGATTTATCTCTAAATTCCTGCCCTTCAGCCCATCCAGCTCTTACACCAGTTGCAACAGAACCAACTAAACCACCAGTTAAAGCAGCAGCCCCAAGTATTGTACCAATACCACTAAATAATTTACCATCACCTTTAATTCCTAACATATCTTGGAAAAACTTAGGTGCATCTTTCATAAACATTAAAATACCAATAATAATGAATATTGTTGCAAAAAATGATGTAAATACACTTGTACTAGTTTGTAAGATTGAAAAATCATCACTATTATTAGTTAATAAAATAATTAAATAAGCTCCAAAGTATATAATTATCAATCTTACAAACAAACTAAGATAAGTAGAAGTCAAAGTCTTAACCCAATTATTAAAAGCACCATCTTTCCCTTGGCTAGGATCAATATAAGAAATAATAGGAATAGGTGCAATAAGTCTTAAAATAGCAAGTTTTACAGCTCTTACCGCTACATCTATAGTAAATCCTAAAATAATAAATACCATAATAAGAGAACATATTAAGCCACCTATAATAGCATAATTAAATACATATACTTCTCCATCATCATCAGAGTCACAAGTATCATTAATATGATTAATAAGAGTACCTGCTGTAAGACTACTATTAAAATAAGGATCAGCTTCTCCACCATTACATGCAATATTCTCTTGATAACTATTACCATCATTACCTTTCATTGCCGTTATATTATCTTCATCTGCACTACTACTTAAAGTAGGTTTAATAAAAGCCTTAGCAACAGTAGCGGCAAGTTGGGAACCCACGTCACCCATATTATCAAGCTCTGTACCAGTTCCTTCTGTGCTATCAACATTAGAACCTAAAACAAGCTTACCTAATACATTATCTTTTATAACGGTATTTTGAATTTGATATAAAAAACCAAATAAAATACCATTACTACTAATCTGTTCATTAAGTGAATTTTCAGTATTAGGAACATTTTCAATAGGAACAATTAAAGTAAGTAACACAAGTATAACTGCAATTCTTGTAACTAAAGAACCCGCCCCCTTCTGTTTATCTTTATACATATCAGGATTAATAATTATTTGTAGAAGTGTTATAGATAGTTTAAATATCATAAACACTCCTAAAATCAATTGAACCCTTTCATAAAATATATTAATTGTTACACCTTGAAAAATATTTGCATTTGCAACCGTAAAGAAAATATTATAAACAGCATCAAGTAAGAAATACCCTAAACTATCCAAACCACTAAATATAGATCTTAATGCATCATTTAAAAAGTTAGGATCACCAAAAAAGTTCACAAAGCATCACTTCTTTCCATAGTTTAATCTTATTTTATCAAATAAATAAACAAATAGCAATTAGTTTAAAGTACAAACTGTCTCGTTAATAAATGAGAATAATAACTGAACTAATGTAGGTACTAAGAATAAAGCAACTGCACAAACTAATCTAATAATTAATTTATTCTGAGCTTCTTTCATTGCTTTCTCATCAAATCCAACTACTGCTTTTATAAAGTCAATTGCACTTAATAATACTACTAATATAGGTCCAATTACTCTAATATAACCAAGTATAGTATTTAAAAGCCATCCAAATGATCCTTCTTCTGTTCCAAATATATCACCACAACCTATAGTTGTTGTATCAATCTCAATTCCATCACCTAATTCTTCCCATTCTCTTTCCTCATCAGTTGGTCTTGTATTCTGTTCTTCTATATTATTATCAATTTCTTCAACTTCTTGTTCTAAACTATTTATTTTACCATTATACTCATTATATTCAGTACTGTTTACATCTAAACAACCAGCTTGTACATAATTATTAAGTTCCGAACGAGCAGATGAAACAGTAACATTATAGGTATCTGTAATTTGTTGACATTCTCTTCCCCATTTAATATTATCTGGACTAGCAACAGTATCACGTTCTTCATCACTTAATACATAATTTTGACAATTCATCTCAATAAGCTTATCTCTATTAGCTTGTAATAAAGCTATTGCATTATCCAATGCTTCTTTTTTAGAAACACATTCTCTAGCAGCCTCACTATCAGGATTATTTTCTGCTTCCTCATTTCTTTTATTAGTTTCCATAAAATGACTCAAGTTTGCTCTTTCACTAGCACTAATACTAACATGAGTTTTAATAAGTCCTGGACCAATATCTTTTATTTTATTTACTTGAGTCATTGTATCAGCAAAAAAAACAGAATAAGTACTTCTACCTTCATTTTTATCTAAAATAGAAACATCAACAACAGCATAAGAAGGACACTTAGTATTTTCTTCAAACCAATTAGATAAGTTAAAACCTGTATCCCAACTTTTAGTAGCATTAACAGGTACAATAGTAATATCAGAATATCCATCACCAGTAGCATCTCTTACAATTTTACAGCTATAACTAAATCCACCAAATAAGCCAAAAAAAGAAGGTTCTTCCCAATTTAATGTACATTTAAGATTAGCTTGCATTACACTATTCGTAGATAAACCAGATTCAACTCTATAAGTACATTCTTTGGTAGTCTTAGCATCAACTGTAAAAGGTATTAAAAAAACAAAAATTCCAATCAAAATAAATAATTTCTTTTTCATATAATCTTCTCCCAACATCATAAATAAAGTATATCATCATAGAAAAAAAATAGCAATTAAATTGCTATCTAATTTTCCATAGGATAATTCCAACAATTACTCCATCTAATTAAAGTCTCATTTTCAGTAATAGAACCAACCATAGTAAATATTAAATTAATAACTGTTACTAAAAAGAATAAAATCAAAGCATACACAAGTCTTCTTACTATTCTCTTAAGTAATTTCTTATTTTCTTTATCATCACTTCCTATAACTGCCTTCCCCAAATCTAAAGTACAAAGAACTATTAAAATAATAGGTATCGCTATTTGTACAATAGGAAACACTCCTTCTTTAATAACTCTAATAATAGAATCAAGTCCAGAACAATTACTTTCAAAATTTACCATTACATCTAATATCTGAAACATAAAATCATTCCTTAAGAAAAAATAGCAATTAAATTGCTATTCCCCATTATTCTGAACCACCATCTGGATTGGACCAACAAGCACTCCAAGACTGTAATCCAGGTGCATCATCTCCAGCAATAGTACCTACCATAGAGAACACTAAATTAACAAGAGTAACAATAAAGAATACTAATATAGCATAAATACATCTCTTAATTAATTTAGATTGTGCCTCTTTAACAGCTTTATCATCACTAGAAATAACTGCTTTACCTAAATCTAAGGTACCTAATACTATTAAAATGATAGGAATACCTATTTGTAAAATAGGAAATAGACCATTTTTAATAATTCTAACGATAAAACCAAAACCACGACAATTATCTTCTGGATTTACTGTAGTATCTAAAACTTGTACAATATTCATTAATAACATCATATTCATATACATTCTCCTTCACTAAGATAATAATATACAAAATAATAAAATTTGTCAATTATTATCTTTTAAATAGTCCAAAAATTTTACTACTGCCTTCTTTACCTTTAGTATTATTAACAAGTCCAACTTTAGATAAAAAATCACTAAGTACAGGATTTTTAACTCTATCATTTAAAGGTGGTATGTTATAAAAAACCTTAGTTCTACCTTCATATTCAAAATCCATAATATCACTATTAGAAAGTAAACTCATATTAAGAACCAACTTTTTACCCTTTAATTCTTCAAAAATTTTTCTATCTCTTCTCATTAATTTATTAAGTTTTATACTAGAAGGCTCAATCAAATACAAAACATCATCACAAGCACCTTCATTACTAGAATCATTTAAATCTATTAAGATAATAGCAGCTCCCTTATGTTTAGCAATTTCACTAAGTAATTTATCATCACCAACAGACACCATATTATTATCGTTAAAGTAAAGGAAATCATGTCGATTAACTTCGATAGCAACAACACTCATACCATACGTCTCTTGCAATTCTTTTTTTAGCATATAAATTAATGTTGTACTACCAGCATGATCAGTAATATTTTTAATTCCAATAACACTAGAACCTGCAATTACTTTATCACTTATAGTACTAGATAAATCATTAAGCTGTTGAATATGAGCAACGTCTTTATATGTATTAGGATGATCTAACAAATACTTAATTCCATCAACAGTAGTAGTAAAATTATAAATACCCATAGATATTATTTTAGATAAATAACTACTTGAATTAGAAATCTCATTATTAGGAAGTAAAAGAATAATTTTATCAGCATCAA
This sequence comes from Candidatus Onthousia faecipullorum, assembly GCA_018715925.1. GTDB lineage: Bacteria > Bacillota_I > Bacilli_A > RF39 > UBA660 > Onthousia > Onthousia faecipullorum. The sequence continues at coordinate 15,341 of DVKQ01000011.1, read as the reverse complement.
GACCTATAGATATTTTTTGAATATTTGTAATATTATCATAATCTTTAATCGCTGTTACATCTAAAATCATTCTTGCATAAAAGAAGTTTTTAAACATTTCAACTATCTCTTCAGCAGTATGAACACCATCAACGCTTTTAATAACATCAATATCTAAAGTGGAAAGCATTGTTTTAGCTTCATTAGCAATAATAACATTCATTATATCACTTTCCTCTCTTAATAGATAGTTCTAGTCTCACCATAGACTCTCAAAAAATTTCCTAATCCAATTATATTATTAACTACAGGAATATCAATATTAACAAAAGTAACCACAGAATAATAATAACCTGTCATATCCTCATCACCACTAGCAATAGTAACTTTATGTGGAATATAACACCACCCATTTTGACAACTAGCCTCACCACCGTAATCACTTTCAAATTCATTAACAATACGTCCGGGAACTTCATAAGTCATCTGATCAATATAACTATTAATCTTCTCTATTCCTTCTCGATTATAAGGTCCTTCATACTGTTCAATAATATCAACAATTTGATTTTTAACGCGAAATGCTCTAGCATAATTAACAGAATAAGCCATATAACCATTAATTAAAATAACAAAAGCTAATATAACTTGTAAAACAAAAAATTGACCTATCGCATCTCTCATTATAAATCACATCCTTATTAATTAAAATCTACATTTGATTGAGAACTAGTATTATCATTCCAAGTATCTTGAATACTTTCTTGGATTGTAGGCCAAAAGAAAGCAAAGAATGCTGCAATAACTCCAATAAGTACAATAGTTACTACAGTCATATTTAATTCACCAGTCGCTTCTTTCATTTAACTCACTCCTTTCACATATCTTACAGAAATAATTATACCAAACATTCACTAGTTTGTAACTACTTTTTTTTAGTATTTTACATAATTATAAAGCCGTACCCAAACTAGACATCAAAGATGCAAGTATAACTATCATTACACTAACACCAGTAACAACAAGCATAATCATTGTCATATTACCCATATGATCAAGTCTTTCTTTATATTTAGTATCTCTTGCTTTCGCCTGCAAATTAGAAACCGTACGAGAAAACATTAGTAGTCTTTCTTGTTTTTTCTCTTGTCCACCAAGACCTAAACGATATAAAAGTCTCATCATTCTCATAGAGTCCCTAACAGGATAAGTATTAGCAAAATCCATATAAGGTGTAATACTTGAATCTCCTGAATTAATCTTTTCAATCATTTCCCTAAGACCAGGTTTAAAAATATCAGGAGCATCAGGAATACTTTTACCTATCGCTACAGGTACAGTATAATGTTGAATTAATATTTCTAAACTCTTTAAATAGTATGGCAACATTACATCAATTTGATGCAAATGTTTTTTATAATATTGTTTTAATTGCATATAAGGCATTTTAAAGATAAAAAATGCAACTAAACATGAAAGAATAATATTAATTAAGCTAACATCATCTATAAATAAGAACATAAAGATGAAGAAAGCTCCTAAAGCATACATAACTCTCTTCTCAAACAAAGAATTAGGTTCAGCACTATCACCATACTTAGCATAAACTAAGAAGTCATAATCATCTTCCCTTAATATTTCAAAATATTTTTTATTATCATTAATAAATTTATTTTTATCTATAGTTCTATTATAAACTAATATAAATAAAATAATAATTGCAACAAAAACTATTTCCATAACTATTCAACCCCCACATTCTCATTATAATATTTTTCTCCTTTTAAAAGGAAATAACTATTAAATATAATAATACCGTGAAGTATAAGTTGAACATAAAAAGCTTTAATAAGTTCAATATAACTTTCAGTACCTAACATATATTGTATTAACATAACTAAAAGAAATAACATAACACCATATTGTAAAAACTTCTTATGGAAATTAGCTCTATCCATTCTATCACGATATACACTTTCGACAAGTGTATCTATATCCAGTTGCATATTTTCTAAACTCTCTCCCGTATCTCTAGCACCTTCTTTAGTTATTTGCAAAAACAACTGATGCATATTTTTTACAATATAAAATGGGTATTTATCACTGAAGAACTTTAAGGCTCCATCAATAGATCCTTCATCATAAGCAATATCTATCATATGATTAACATCCGCTAATACAGGATCTTCAAGAATACCTGAATCTCTAACCCCTTCTAATGATTTAACAAAGCTTTGCGTAGTTGCAAACTCCATAATAGTATTAGTAGTATAAACTTGAATCTGCTCAAAAATAAACTCACTATATACTCTTTTGCATCTTAAAAAAGATAAGTAAGGAACAAAACATATAGCAATAACAACATAAATAATAGATACAATTAAATTATAAAAATACATATAAGTAACAATACCAGCAAAACCACCTAAAATCAAAACTTGAATTAGATATTGTCTTGCAGTATATTCTTGACCTAATTGCTTAGTTTTTTCTCTTACTACTTTATAAGAATATGGAGCAAACTTATCATAAATCACTTGCACTTGATCTGTAATGTACTTAGAAACATTACTACCTCGATAATTTCTATATAAAAGGACAACAAATGCAATCGCAATTAATAAAAACAATACCATAAAATTCCTCCTCTCTTAAACTTACTCAGTAGGAAAGTTATCTTTAGGTACAGATGTTTGAACACCATTTACGCCTAATTGATTAGTTGAAACAACCTGACTACTCTGATTAAACATCGTATTTTGATAAGGTGTAACCACAGTAGACTGGCTTGCTAAATTATTTATATTTGTTTGAACATTATTTATATTATTACTAATAGTACTCTCAAAGTTAGGAGATTCCACTACGTTTACAGTAGTTGTTTCTAAAGTATTATTAGTTTCATTATTAATAACATTCATTGAATCCCCTTTAGTAAATAAATTATCAATAAAGATATTTTGATTTTCCAAATATTCTTTTAAATGCTCTGTTGGCATATTTTGTACAGGTGCCTTACCAAAAGTCTTTTGATATAAAATATGAGACTGTGGCTTATTATTATCATCTACATAAAATTCTACAACCTCATCGACTTCACGATGAAACTTACCATATTCTTTACTATAATATGCTTTAATGTGAACTCCTAATTGAATATATCTATAAATTGTTGATAAAAACTGATCAACATCAATATCACTCTCAAGAAGCGAATACATACGATAAGGTATAGCACTAGCTTTATCAGCATGTATTGTAGATAAAATATTATGTCCAGAACTTATTGAGTTACGAACTGCCGTAACCGCTTCTGCACTACGAACTTCTGATAATAATATCCATTTAGGATTCTGACGCATACAAGTAACCAACACATCGGTATAACTTGCCACATTATTAGTTTTCATAGCAACTATGTCTCTATGAGGAAATATCTTATCCAAATGAAGTTCCAATGTATCTTCTATAGTAATAATTTTCTCATTTTCTTTAGTATGGCTTGCTAAATACTTAACAAATTCTGTTTTACCAGAACCAGTCTCTCCACTTACAATAATATTACAATGACCTTCAACACATTTCATTAAAATATCATGAATATTAGCAGTAAAATAATCTTCATTAAGTAATTTATCTCTATTAAGTCTAATCTTAGCAGGGGTTTTACGAATAACTACTGCAATACCATTAGTAGCAATAGAATCATGTACAAAGTTAAGACGTAACTCTGTAGATTCAGCATCAAGAAATGGTTTTGCATTATTAAAAGTAGTTCCCATAACATTAGAACATTGAAAGGCTAACTTTTCAACAAAAGCATCATTTAGCCCTTCAATTTCTACTCTTTTAGAACCTTGAGTTAAGGAACGAACCCAAATTTGTCCATGATTACAATAAGAAATATCTGTAATATCATCATCTTTAATAAGTGGTTCAAATAGCCCAAAATCTAACTTATCAAATATGGTATCGTTCATATCATCACCCCTTTTTTACTGTTGTGTATAAGATAAATCTTCTTCAGTCATCGCTGTAACATTATTAATAAAGTTTTTCAAATCCTCACTAGATAACTCAACGTCACCTGGCTCATCTTCTAAACTTTCATTAGTTGGAACAGGAATAATTTCAGATTCATAAGCACGTAAGAAACCTGCTTTACGAAGTAAAATATGATATTCTTCTGGAACAGCAAATATAATCTGGGCAGGAGCTGTTTTTTCTTCTACATTAGCAAAAACATCATTACCACTACTATCAAATACAGCAAGTACTTTAATATTAGAAAGTAACTTACCAACCATAATTCTATCTTCTGCAATCGCAGTACCTTGAGCACCTTCAGCATTCTGAACTTTTAAGTAAATATCAATATAATTACCAGGAACAATTTGGTTACTATAAGTACTAGCCATATCAACATCTAAGTTATATAAAACATATCCTTTAGGATAATCTAATATTATATTTCCAGGTAATTGATCTCTTGATACAACACTCTTAGAATAGAACAAACTACCTTCAGGTATAAAACTATTGTAATTAGAATACATATCTATAACATCCGCAGAATTAGAAATAATATTATCATTTACCATTGACTGAGGAATTTCCATAGTACCAACCATGTCTTCTGTAATCTGTGTTCTAGGATTTATATCTTCCATAGCATATGGAACAGTAACAGGTGTAATCGCTTGATTAATACGCATATTATAACCTACATAAATAATTATAATAGCAAGAATAACACCAACAACTGTAACAGTATTTTTATTAGTAAAGAATTTCTTTATACCAACAACTAAATTATTCATCTAACTTCCTCCTTATCCTTTATCTATCAACATCACTATAATCTAACTCACCTGCTCTAGTCATCTTAGTAACATACTCATTAGAATAATAATTAGTTTCTAAAATTGCATCTATTTTATTAGTAATTCCTAAAGAAGCATCATTAACACTAGCAGCAGTTTCAGATTTAACTAAAATACTAACTTTAGGTGGTGTCTCATTAATATCATAAAAACCAATATCATAAGTTCTACTATTTGAAACATTTTGAGAAAAACGTCTAACAAAACTTTCAACAAATTTTTCTTTATCCATCCTAACTTGACCGCTTAAGCGGAAATAACCAACATCTACTGCATCAGTCATTGCCGCTTCAGTCGTCTCTCTTAACAAATAGTAATCAAGTTCATTACCAGTTTGATAATTTTGCATAATATTTACAACTCCAAAAGTTATAATAGCTAAAAGGATAATACCTACAACTAACATCGCTCTATTCATATATTAGTTACCTCCTTTCAACACTGCACTCTGAGCCATATACTCATTATAACAACTTGTAGAAGTATCAATAACATTAGTACAACTACCATTATCTTCATTATTACATCCAATTAAACCGCTCTTAAGTAACTCACTACTATTTAGAACTTTATGAAGTAAATAACTACGATATACTGTAATACCAGCAGTTTTATTATTACCAGCAGATAAGAGTTCACTCATATCACTAGGCTCAGTATAACTATCATATTCATTATTATAAGCTCTAACTTTATTCATAGTTTCAGGAGTTAATCTTATATGATAATCTAGATATCGATCTCCATCATATACGCTATCACCTAATTCTTGAATTTTATTCATAACAGTAACAGGTTGAATAATATAATCAGGATTTTCAAGATTAGTAGCAGCACAACTCCAATTGAACCCAGGATCTCTAGTAGCAGAAACAACAGGCTCTAATGATGTACCACTATTTCTTAAAGATTCTAAATCGTTTATTAAATTAGAAGCTTGAATATCTTTATCATCTACACTAGTTTGTGATGCACTACCACCATTAGGAAACATCGTATCCAAAGAAACAGGTCTAAAAGTAAAATCAGTTACAAGAGGATCATCATCATCACCAGATTTACAATATGGATAGTCAGGATCACTTGGTGGACAATCACAATATGGATAGTCAGGATCAGTTGGTGGACAACCATCTACATCACCAGAATCACAGTTCGGATAATTAGGATCACTTGGTGGACAACTAGAATTTTTTGGAGAATCTACAGCATAGAAACATTCAACATCAAAATTCCAACCAAAATAACCATAATTATCTATATGACCCCTAATATTCATCTCAAGTGAATTATTTATCGCTTGTTTTTGACTACTAGTAAGAGCATTAGGATCACCATTTTGTGAAACTTTCCAATACCACCATGCAGTATTAACAGGAAGAGAATTTAGTTTAGTACAATACTCATTTCCAGCATAAGTATAATAATCTTCAAATCCAGGTTCAATAGAATGTACAGTTTGGCCTGTCTTATTATTAATCCAAATACCAGGGAATGTAATTATATTATGATAATCCCATCCATTACTACTACTATTTTTATCTTCACATTTACCAGTAGCAAGAGTAACCATATCAGGAAATGCTCCTGTAATTTTATTACTATTTAATTTCTGAGAAGCACTATATGTCTTACGCCAATCATTATTCTCATCTTTTGAGTCAGAATTGTATTCATCATTACTATCAACATTATCAACTACAATCTTATAATTAGTAGTTTCATTACTACAAGTAGATACATCTTGTTCACATGCTACCTTATTTCTTTCCCACTCAGCTAACTCTTTTTGATAATCATCTTCAACTAAAGCAGGTGTTAAAACAGTATTAGAACCACAATTATTAGTCCAATAACATACATCAGTACATGTATTAGCAGCACCATTAAAAGCAATTCTCATTAAAAATCCATTATTATTAGGAGCATATTTTTTTTGTCCATCTTGATCATAGTAATTTCCCTGTAATTCCAAAATAGTTGCTCTTGTTCTTTCAGTTGTACTAAAGTAATAATAACCAATACTACTTGGACAAGTACCAGAAGCAACCCATCTATCATTTTCATAAGAACCACCAGGATATTGTTGTTTTAAATTATATAATCTATTAACATCATTAGGATTATTAGCATCAAGATTTGCAATAACATTATCTGCAATACAACCATTAGCAACTTGAACAGCCGCTAAAGCACCACTATTAGATGGGAATGAGCTAAACGTTAACATAGAAGCATTATTAATAGTACTAAAAGCATTTTGTCTTTTAACATTCTGCTTACTATAAGTTTTGCCTTGTTTATATACTTTATTATAACATGAGTCTATACATGACTGACTATATTCGCCACCATCACATTCTAATACACATGCATCAAAATCTTCATTAGGACCACCTTTAGTACTTTCAAAACCATTACTTGATCTACAATAAGGAATCATATAACAAACACCTTTTCTACTAGGTCTTGGAGCAGTATATGTGTTATCACAAGAAACCTTAGATTTAATTTCGATCAAATATTGAAAACACATACCAGGCTCAACCGCTTGAGGATCACTAAAGTTAACCTCTATTTCTTCAACACAAGTTGTAGTACAATTATTAACAGTCTTAGACTCCTTATGACTATATTTATGAATATTTTGATAATTATTATTACTAAAAGCATCACAAGTTAATTTAGGTACATTGGTAACATCATCAACATTTTGATAAGTTGGATCTGCTTGAATAGTTGAACCACCTTGACTAACTTGATAAAGGCTCTCTGCATCTCTTATCCAACTACTAACGTCATTATAAGAATATTGAATAGATACAGTTTCTGTAAAACAATATGGAACAGCATTACGCATAGTCTCGTTATTTGACCACCTATTACGATAATTAACACATAAAGCATCATTATAAAGTTGATTAGGTCCTGTACTGTCAATATAAAAAGTATTACTACCAATTTCTTTATTTGTCTCACAAACACCATCATCTTGAGCCAAATAGAAATGTACCTCAATTCTATCAGCTAAATTTTCATCAGGAACAACGAAAGAAAAATTACCATCAGGATCAGCTGCATTAATAGTAGAATCAAAACTAGTTGAATATAGTAATCCTTTCGCTCCTGTATAAGATACCGTATTTCCAGAAATACTATAACCTAAATTGTTTATATAAGTTTTTAGTGTATAATTTTCATCACATTCATTATTAGCAGCATCTACATTTAAAGTACTAGAAAAAGTACCTAAATATGACGTAACACCAATTAATACTACTAATAATAAAATCTTAAGCTTTTTCATTGCTTTCACCTTCTTCCATCCTTTCCTTTATTTTTTCATAGTTTTCGTTAGTTTTTACTTTTGCATATATTTTATCCTCACCTTCCCTTAACTTTCTAGCATCCACTCTAAATGAATAACTATTACTTGCACCATAAAATCTAGTACAAGTAAACAATGTCAACATTAAATCATCTTCTTTAACATCAACATCTATATCATACATGCTTTCTCTTTTAGACTGCTTAATATAACGCGATTGTTCTTCCGAAGTATAAGTATCCATAAAAGAAGCATTCTGATCATCATTTAACAATGCAACAGCATAAACTCTATATATATTAGTATCTCCTTTACTATCTGTAAATTCGATAAACTGATTATCTTTAATAAAGTCAGGATAGATAAATGACATTAATTGTTCAAAGTAATTCATTGTATCATCACCTACTATAGGATTTGAGGAAACATTCCTAACATTATGAGATATATAAGCTGGTCTATTTCCTGTACCATCAGGTATAGAATTAGTCCAAGCAAACTGATACTTACCATTTAAAACATCAGTATCATCATCTATCATAATTAATGGTAAATCAATGTTTGTTCCTTCAACTCTAAGCCATCCAACTACATTATCCCCATATTTTTTAGCATCCTCTATTTTATCGCTTTCATTTATAATAGTAAAATCACTAATTTTATAATTGCTTTTATAATACATGAAAACAAGAACAATTGCAACAATAATAATTAATATACCTAGTAATAATAACACTCTATTTTTCATAACACTTCACCTAAATTAATCATCTATAGTATATGGATCTGTAATACTACCATTACCACCAGTAATAAACACATCATCTTTTAAATAAGCTTTAATTTTTACTCCACTAATAGCACTATCTAAAACACTATCATAATCTATTGTACCAGCAGGAAACATAAAAGTTTTTACATTATCAGCTTTAGATGAATCTATTAACCAATATCCACCACTACTAGTATTATCTCCCTTAGAAGAGAAAATGTCAAATGTAGAAGGAATTGTAACTATATTATTATAAGTTTTAGTATCATGTTTTCCTTTATAAGTCACTCTATTATTATAAATAGGTACTTCAATTTTAGTCTTAGCAAATAAATCAGTAGAAATATATCTAGTCATATTATTGATAACTTGATAACCTATATTACCTTCTTTATTAGGATTATAGACTTTCGCACCACTATTTTCATATCCTATTTGAACTTCTTCTCCATTATTATTAAGAACACCAGTCATAATAATCTCTGTCGTATTATCATCAGTAATACCAGCTATTCTAAAGGTATATCCAGAATATCTAATATATTCACCAACTTGTCTTGTATTAACTAAAGTATTTCTCTTAGCACTATTATTTTCAACTAATATATAAGGATTATTTTCACTGCCATCACCACTTAATATTTTTGTATTTTTCTTCAAAGTAACAGCAGGTCTAACATTAAATAAATATTCTTTATTCATAGGCTCAGCCTTTAATGGATAATCATAAAGACTAGTTATTGTCCAAGGATTATTATCGCTACCCATATTAGCATACCATGTAAGACCAGGATTATCTAAGAAACTAGCAGCAACAAATCCAGTTCCCTCTAAAGTATTATTATAATCTTGAATAGATAAAATACCGACATTTCTCTTAGCACTAGTTCTATTACACTCTATTGTCATATAATCATCATTATTAACTACATCATCACACCATCTTGATGATACAATTAAGTCTTTATATTTTTCATCTAATAGATTATAGAAATAATCATTTAACCAAGAATCTAATGAACTACCAGCAAATCTACCATCATTACTATAATCAACACTTGCAAGTAACTCATCACTAGCAATAGTAACTGTATTATCACTATTAACTTTAATTATTCTAAATAACATATTATTAAACATTACATAGTTATTTAAAGCATTTCCTTTATAATAATTATTGCTATTACTAGTAGCACTCTTAACTACATTACTCAAGGATTCCTCAACAATAACTTTTCTTGTAATGCTACCTACATTATTTAAACTATCATTTATAGTATAAACAATTTCATAAGTACCAACTACATCTGTATTAATTTCTCCTCTTATCTTTACATCATCTACATTTAAATTACCATCAGTATCATCCCTAACACTCTTAACTCCCTGCTCTGTATATTCTTCTCCTCTATTTAATCTTATTGTAGTATCTCCATTTAAAGTAATAACAGGGCCTTCATGATCAACATCAGATTCATATTTACCACATTTCAAATAAGTATAATATTGATAATCGCCATCATTATTCAAAACAACTTTAACATTAGATTCGTCCATATCACATATTTTGTTATTATAAGGCTCATATAATCCTTCTAAATAATCTTGCCTTATCAAAGTATTTAAAGAAACAGAAACAACACGTCCTTCTTCACTTGGAAGACTAGTTCTATTAATAGAAAAATATCTTTCTCCAGCTTTTCTTAATAATTCCTCATTATCTTTAAAAACTCTATTAGGATATAAATATAAAAACCAAACTAATAACAAAATAATAACTAATAAGGCAACCGCTATAACAATTTTAACTATTTTCTTCTTATCAAAACCTCTTTTTTTCTTTTTCATTTTAAACTCTCCTATCTTAAATGATAAATATATCTCTCATCTCTGAAAATAAATACTAACCTTAATTTCCCATTATCTTTAATATCAGTAGGAATACTAAAATAAGCATAATTTCCATTATAGTTACTAATTAAAGATTTAGGTTCTACACTCTTCATCTTACCATTATTATCTTCATATCTAATTTTAGCATATATATTAGAAAAGTCAATAAAACTTTTACCTGTAAAATTATTACTAACAAAAGAAATTTCTAAAATCTTATTATTAGATTTTAATGGTAAATCCATCATTCTACAACCATAATCATCACAAGAATATCTGCTATAAGTAGTTTCATTAGATACTTTAAAATCAGTAATTGTAATATTATTACCATCAGGAAATTTTAAACTCTCTGTAATTTTAGCTTCCCCTTTAGTTTCAACTTCTCTAACATCATCTACATTTAATTTTACCTTTTTTAGTAATATTCTTTTACTTACATCTTGATAATACAAAACATATTTATTAGAGTTTAAATTATTAGGTACTTTATACACCAAAATAAAGGTTACCTCATCGCCATTTACAAGTTCCTTCCCGCTATAAGATTTTCCTAAATCTTTAAAATAATCATAAATATTGTTAACATGAGAAAACCCTTCACTTTTATTCATAACTCTAAATCTATCCAAATTAATATTTCTTTTAGAAGCATCATTTTTAACAGTAAGGTTTATAACTAAATAAGAGTTCTTATCAGTAATAACATTACCACGACTATCTTTATTAGTTAAATAACTAGAATTAACAGTAATATCATAGTAGTTAGCACTAAAAGTATTCCCTTCACCGTAAGTTCTATGTAAAACTCCAAAATAATAATATGTATATCCAGTAAGAGAAGCAAATAGAATTATTATAATAGTATTACAAACAAGTCTATGTTCAAAATAAATGTATTTTAAATTTCTAAAAAGTCTTTTAATGTTTCTAGTAATTTTATCTTTATCAAATTCTATATTAACTTCAAATTCTTCTCTATCTTCTTCTTTAATATCTAAATATTCTTCATCATTCTTAAAACCGAACTGTTTTAAATCTATTCCTAAAAATCTAATGCCAAAAATAATAAAAATAACATATTGCCCAATTGATACTATATTAAGTAAATCACGACCTGCCATTATGGGAGTAATACTAGAAAGTTCATCATAACCATGAAAATAACTATTAACAAACATCAAAATTCCTAACATAAATATATATTCAAAAACAGGAATTAAATATATTTTCCAAGGTTTCTTCTTATAACGTAATAATATTATTAAAGCTATACTAATGGCAATAACTACTAATATAGAAATAATTAATAAAAAGTTAATATGTTCATTTACTGATTCATAATAAGCATTATAACTTTCTGTAGTCAAAAAATCTGCTACAAAACTACGCAATCCCATTATTTTATAAAATATATAAGCACAAAGTAATATAAGTATTAAATGGATTCTTTGAAAATATTGTATTAAAAGAGCATATGGTTTTCTAAGTATCATAGGCTACACCCCTTTACTATTATAAGTATAACTTAGTTTTAGATTTCATACAAGTAGAAACTTGTTTTTATTAAATTAAATTGCTATAATACTTAAAGAAAGTAGTGATAAAAATGAAGAAAAAGATTAAATTTTTAATTATTGGATTATTTATGATATTTATAACTGGATGTAATAACACAAATACAATTACAGAAATTAATTATAGTGATTTAGAGGAAATGATAGATAATAAAGAAAGTTTTATCTTAGAAATAGTTCAAACAGGATGTTCTCATTGTCAAGAATTTTCTCCTAGATTTAAAGCTGTTTTAAAGACTAATGATATAGAAGCATACTCTCTTAATTTACATAATTTAACAGAGGAAGAAAGTGAGAAGTTTGATGAATTAACAACAATATCTGGTACTCCTACTGTCTTATTTTTTGAAGATGGAAAAGAAACAAGTAATAGAATATATGGGGCGGTAAATAATGAAAAGATTGAAGAACATTTAAAAGATGGTGGATATATTGAATAAGAAAAAAATAAATAGTCAAATCAGAACTATTTATTTTTTTTAGCATCTGCTTTTTTTCTTTCTTCTGTATTTAATATACGTTTTCTAAGTCTAATAAAGTTAGGAGTTACTTCTACTAGTTCATCAGAATTAATATAGTCAAGTGCATACTCTAAAGTTATTTGACGAGGTCTTTTTAGGACAACAGTATGATCACTTCCAGCAGCACGCATATTTGTTAATTGTTTACCTTTAACAACATTAACTGCAAGGTCATTATCTCTATTACACTCTCCTATTATCATACCTTCGTATACTTCTGTACCAGGTTCAATAAACATTGTACCTCTATCTTCAAGATTACCTATTGAATAAGCTGTAGAATTTCCATTTTCAACTGATACTAATACACCAAGCTTACGTTCACCAATATCAACGTTTTCATAAGGTTTATAGGAACTAAAGGTATGATTCATTATTCCATAACCCTTAGTCATAGTCATAAAGTCTGTAGAAAAACCAATAAGTCCACGTGAAGGAATAGTATAGTTAAGACGAACTTGATTTTCAAAGTTAGTCATATTCTCCATTACTCCACCACGAGTTCCTAAATGTTCGATAACACTACCAACAACATCTTCTGGTACTTCTATTTGTAAATCTTCCCAAGGTTCATACTTAACACCATCTATTTCTTTAATAATTACTTTAGGTTTAGATACTTCAAGCTCAAAGCCTTCACGACGCATATTTTCTATTAAAATACCAAGATGTAACTCTCCACGTCCTGATACGAGGAAACTATCATTTGTAGCGGATTCAACTCTTAAAGATACGTCTTTTTGTGTCTCACGAATTAATCTTTCTTCTATCTTACGAGCAGTCAAAATCTTACCATCACGACCTACAAAAGGACTACTATTAGTACCAAAAGTCATTTGTAAAGTTGGTTCATCTATATGTAAAACAGGTAAAGGTAAATTATCCCCCATATTACAGATAGTCTCTCCTACTGATATATCAGCAAGTCCCGCAATAGCGACAATATCTCCTGCTTCAGCTTCATTAATTTCTATACGATTATAACCATAATATCCAAATAATTTTTGGATTCTAAAGTTTTTAACAGTACCATCTAATCTAAGACAACTAACCATCTCTCCTGTTTTAATAATACCATTATGTACACGTCCAATTCCAATACGTCCTACAAATTCATTATAATCGAGAAGTGCTGGTTGAAATTGTAATGGTTTAGAATTATCTCCAGTTGGGGCAGGAATTTTCTCTATTATTAAGTCAAGTAATGGTTCAAAACCTTTTTCTTGCATACTAATATCATCACTTAAGCTACAAGTCTCATTTAAAGCACTAGCATAAACTACAGGGAAATCAAGTTGATCTTCATCTGCACCAAGTTCTATAAATAAGTCAAGTACTTCATCAACAACAGCACTGCATCTTGCACTAGGTTTATCTACTTTATTAATAACAACTATAGGTTTAACACCTGCTTCAAAAGCTTTTTTTAAAACAAATCTAGTCTGAGGCATTGCACCTTCATAAGCATCAACAACTAGAATAACACCATCTACCATATTCATAATACGTTCAACTTCTCCACCAAAATCAGCATGTCCTGGAGTATCAAGAATATTAATGCGATATCCGTTATAGTCTAAAGCTGTTGTCTTAGCTAGAATAGTAATACCACGTTCTTTTTCTAAAGCATTAGAATCCATTGATACATTACTTACATCTTCATTATCACGAAACATACCAGATGTTTTTAAAATACCATCTACTAAAGTAGTTTTACCATGATCGACATGAGCTATAATTGCTACATTTCTTTTTTTCATACTATCACACTCCAAAATACGTTCTAAATTATAACATAAAAAAAAAGAAAATACTAGAGTTTTCTAATATTTTCTTAAGGTACGGAAAGATTAACTAGCAAGTTGCAAAGTGAAAGGATTCTCTTTAGTACCACCTCCGCCTGTTATGATAACGTTAGATTTTAGATTTAAGGCTGGCTTAATTCCATTTAAACTATTAGAGGAAGAAAAAGCAGTTGGACTAGACTGTCGACCAATAGTCCATACATAAGATGAAGTATATGGTGTTAAAGTCCAATAATATATTGTCAAATTAGTTCGATTATATGTTTCGCCTTTCTCAACATTTCTATTAAATTGCCCAGCCATCAATTCACCATAACGTAATAACCCTACTTTAGAATTAATAGTTGAAGTATATCCAGTCATATTTGTATCAGTATACTTTGCTAATTTATAAGAACTACCATTATCTATTTTTCCTAAATACCAAGTTATATTATCTTCTATCATGGCAATACCATTATTTGTTAAAGAAAAAGTAAAGCCATCTAAACTCATACCTTCTTCATCTTCTATAGGTATTTGTTTTTCTAAAGTTAATTCATTACCTTCTCCAAGTACTAAATCTAAAGTACCTGCTCTTATA
>DVKQ01000010.1 GCA_018715925.1 Candidatus Onthousia faecipullorum | reverse complement strand
AAAAGAAAAAGTTAAAAGACGTGTTTTATCAATTTTTAATAAAAATTAGTAAACAAATGTTTGCTTAAAAAATGTATCTTGTTCAATTGATTTAATGAATTATTTGTGATACTATTGTTGTAGGAATACTTGGCTAGTTAGGTACTATCCCCCTAAACTTATTTAATAAATAATGTGAAAGGGGAGTTGATAATATGAGAAAAACAGAAAAGTTTCCATGTTATATCATATTTTCACTTATTTTCGTAATAATAGTTTTATTATTTATGTTAATAAAAATAGTACCTACTCCTTAGTAGGTACCTAAACCAAAACTTTTTTGGGATAGTACCTAACAGAGCAAGCTAGGTATTCCCTTTTTATGATATGTAAATTTTCTTTACGTATTCATAGTATCATAAATATTAATTTTTGTCAAAATTATTCTTGTAATTAATATAAAAAACATATTCACGAAAATCGTAACTTTTTTATTACATTTTATTATTGCTATATAAGGATTGGTATGTTATTATATTTTTAGGGAATACCAGTTGTCTGAGTGTCTACCAAATCTCTTATAGAGAGGAGGTTTGATAAAATGAAAATTAAGACTTTTATTGTAAAAATCCTAAATCTCATTGCTATCATTTTATTCCTTCTTATCATTATGATAGTAGTAATAAAGAAATGACACTTAATTCACAATTGAATTAAGTGTCTCTTTGATTTTTCAGGGTAGACATTCAACTTGCGAAAACTGAATGTTCCCTTTCTTTTTTATTTTACGCAAGTTTCCTTGACATATTCATAGTATCATAAATATTAATATTTGTCAAAATTATTACATCTTACTTATCTCAATAATCATATCCATATCATCATCGTTAGCCATAATGTTTTTGTGAGTTTCTTTACATTTTTCACACTTATAAATGATTTTATAAGTGTTTTTAAATTTTTCAATACCAATAGGCTTTAATAGACCTTTACACTCATTTAATCTATCTCCTGGCATAATATCAACATGTTTTGAGTATAGACAGTATGGACAATGATCTCTTGCCGTATATTTTAAAGGTAATACTTTCTTACCACAATTTTCACATATAAATTCTTCATCTTTCATTGTAAATCTTTTCATAACTACTTCCTTCTTAAACTTAATATTTTAATATCATTTTTAATAATATCACACATATCTTTTAAAGAATCTTTTTTAAATGGATTATCTAGATTGTATTTATTAATAATCTCTTTTAGTGATAAAGTTCCTCCATCTTTACATAGGCTTATATATAGCTCAAAGGCATTTTTAATACTTTCATTTTCTTTCTTATAGAATGATAAAGCTAAAACATTATCAATAGCATAATCTATTGTATAGAAAGGATCAATTATTCTATTAGTATCTGCTTGATACTCAACTCCTTTATAAAAATCATAACTATCTAAGTTATATTCACTCCTTAATTCTAACCATTTCTTTTTTCTTTCTTTACTATCTAAATTATTATCATAAACATAACTCCAAAAGTCATCTGCATAAGCCATATTTACCATTAAAGAAAGACTGTTAGTTAGATGTTTAATCTTATATTTAAAGTCATCACTTTCAAAGAATAAGTCCATAAAAGGGTACATTAAATATTCCATACTAGTAGAATGTATTTCACATATATCAAAAGTAGGCCATCTATTCTCGTGAAACAATAAATCTTTACTTAAATATAGTTGATTAGAGTGACCAAACTCATGAAAGATACTAGTAATATTACTTTCTAATCCCATATACTTTTTTATAAATAAAGGCACTTTATAATCGGGTAGGTAAGTAGTAATACCACCATTTGATTTATTTTCTCTATTATCTAAATCTATTAGGCCTTCATCTAGCATCATACATAGTAGATTATAACTTATAGTAGAATTTTCTTTTAAAACAGCTTTAAAGTTATTTAAAACATCATTTAAATTACCTTTTATTTTCGCATTACCATCATTAAATAAATAACTATTATCATAATATTCAAGTTTTTCTAATCCTAATCTTTCTCTTTGCTGTTCCTTTAATAATTTAAGTAGGGGAACAACATATTTTTTTATCTCCTCTTTAAAAATAGTTAAATCTTCTTTACTATAATCTAAACGGTTCATTTTTACAAAAGACATTTCAGTGTAAGAGCTAAAACCAAGAGTTTTAGCGATAGTGTTTCTAACTTCAATTAATTCATCTATAATTACATCAATTTCATTTTCTAAACTTTCTAATATTTCGAATCTCTTATCATATGCTTTTTTCCTTAAGTCTCTATCATCTTTATTATAATAGTTATTAAGAGAAGAAAGATTTATTTCTTTATTTAAAAATTCAAATTTTGTACCAATAATTAATCTTTGATACTTAGAACATAATTCTTTTTCCTTCGTCTGTAAAGAGATAACTTCATCATTTTTTAATCTTGCCTGATTATTAGCGATAGCAAGAGCTCGTTTACCAATAAACTTTTCTAACTTTTGTTGATTTTTAGAAGAAGATAAAACTTTATAATAATCATAGATTAAGTTATTTATAATAGGTTCATATTCTCCCATAATCTTTTCTGTTTCTAAATATTTTTCGTTTTTAGTATCTTTTAAATAGCCTATATAACTAATCCAATATAAAGTTAAATAATTATCTCTAATATTATTAAACTTAATAATTAGTTCTTTTTCTTCATTAAAATCTAAACAATTTTTTAAGTCTTTAAGAATTACTTCTAAATCATTTTTTATATTTTCTAATACTTCTTCATTAATAATTATTTTTTCTAATTTTTCTTTTATTTTCATAATCAATTCTCCATCTAATAAGGATATTATATAATTATTTTTTATCTTTATCAATTAGGTAATTTTAGATTGTAATCTTCTGTTAATTCTATATAGTTATCACTAGTAACAATAGGTCTTTCTAATTTTCTTTCTATTTCTTTTTTAGCACTATTTATCACATTGCCAGCTTCACTCATATCATTTTTTAACTCTTTTAAACCTTTACTATCATTTTTCTTATGAAATTCTACTGCAGTTGCTTCTCCCAAATTAGTTAAGGCGAGTTCTATATTAGTCATAGAGTCTCTTAGATTCTCACTTTCATGCAATCCTTTAATATCTTTATATTCTTTAGCAGTAACACCAAAACCACTCTTATATATTTCATTTGTTAAGATTGCATATTCTATACCTTTACTAATACCTCGTTCTTTCCACTCATCAGTTAAGTTATGCCTAGTAGCGATTCCTCTTTCCCTCATGTTTATCCATGATTTAGAATAACCTTTCTTTTCATAAAGCTCTTTCATCCTATCCATCGCAAGTTCAGGATTTTGAATCTCTTCAATTCTTTCACTACCAACTTTTGCAAGCCATCTTTTAAACGGTTCTGCTTTTTTTGATGGAATAGACTGAATTATTCTTAAAATTCCCTCTGTATCAGCACAATTTATTGATTGCTTTCCACCATTAGTATCAAGTTTAAGGGGGTGTACAATTTGTACCCATCCTTTATTTAATGTTTCATCTCTTTTTCTAAGTTTGTTTATATACTGTTTTGGATCTTTAGAATTGGTGAGGGCAAAGACAACATCCACAACACTAAAGTACCATTTTCCTTCCTGATAAGTTCTTCTTATTTCTTTCTCTTCGAATAAAGCTAATTTGTTATTCATAATTTATCAACTCCTCTATAAATATTATTTGCTACCAATTAAATTTTTTTTCGCAAAAAGTTAAAATTTATAGAGAAAATATTTCTTTGTAATTAGATGTCGACAAAATGTCGACATCTGAATTGATGTAAATAATTTGAAAAAAGTCTTTATCCTTGCTATAATACAATTAGAAAGGTAAGGAGTAAGTTATGGATTTAAAATTAGAAGTATTTGAAGGACCACTTGATTTGCTCCTTCACTTGATAAAAGAAAATAAGATGGATATTTTTGATATAGAAATAGAAAGTATTACAAGACAGTACTTAGACTATATTCATAAGATGAAAGAACAAAACTTAGATATAGCATCATCTTACCTAGTTATGGCAAGTGAACTTACATTGATAAAAGCTAGGATGTTACTTCCAAGACCTAAAGTTGATGAAGAAGAAACTGAAGAGGAAGACCCGAGGGAAGAGTTAGTAGCAAGACTATTAGAATATCAAGCTTATAAAGAGATAACTAAGACTTTAAAAGAAAACGAAAGCAAAAGGCAAGAGATTCATACTAAATTACCAGAAAATATTAATAATTATATAGAAGAAAATACTGTAATAACAGGAGAAGGTTCCATCGATTTATTAGTAGATGCCTTTAAGAAGTTTTTAGTAAGGAAAAGTGAAGAAAAACCACTTTCTACTAAAGTAACTATGAAAGAAATAACAGTATCAAGTAGAAAATTAGAGATAAAAAGTATCTTGAAGAAAGAAAAAAGGGTAAGCTTTTTTAAACTTTTCCCTGTCTCAACAAAAGAATATATAGTGGCAACATTTCTAGCAATACTTGATATGGCTAGAAATAAAGAATTATTAATTAAACAAGAAGAACTATTTAGTGATATTATCGTAGAGGGGGTATCATAATGAATTTAAAAGCAGTTATAGAAGGATTACTCTTTGTAGTAGGTGATGATGGTCTAGGATTAGAAGAAATTAGTAAAATATTAGAGATTTCTAAAGATGAGACTAAAGAACTAATTAAAGAGTTACAAAATGATTATCAGAGTGATAGTAGGGGTATTAGAATAGACTTTCTAGGAGATAAATTAAAACTAACTACTAAGAAAGAACATAATATGTATTATCAAAAACTATTAACAACAGAAGATAATAATAATCTTAGTCAAGCAGCTTTAGAAACTCTTGCTATTATCGCTTATAATCAACCTATTACAAGAGTTAAAGTAGATGAGTTAAGAGGTATATCTAATACTCATATTATAAGAAAACTAGTTGCAAAAGGCCTTATTAAAGAAAGTGGTAGAAGTAATATGCCAGGTAGACCAATTTTATATGAGACTACTAGTGAGTTTTTAGATTACTTTGGATTATCTTCTATAGATAATCTTCCAGATATGAGAGATTTCTTAGAGGAAGAAGAAAAGGACACAGAAGATGAAGTAGACTTATACCAATCTAAATATAAAGAAGAAAATTAATATATACAGATTATAGAAAACTATGCTATAATCTAGTTATGCCTGTATGGCGGAATTGGTAGACGCGGTAGACTCAAAATCTACTTCTAGTAATAGAGTGCAGGTTCAACTCCTGTTACAGGCACCATTGACGAATCTGTTCGAACTATTCGAACTTTGATATATAGAATCAATCGAAAGATTGGTTTTTTTCTGTTTTTAGAAAGAAATCATAGGAAAGGTTGGTGTCTATGATTAAGGTAATCAAAAAAG
>DVKQ01000009.1 GCA_018715925.1 Candidatus Onthousia faecipullorum | reverse complement strand
TTTTAATATATTGTTTTTCTTCTTTTATTGTGCTAATTTCTTTAGTGGGAGAAACTTAAAATGTGTGTTTGTGCGGCGGTAGATTTAGCAATAATATTAATGCCGGCGTATTTAGATTTGAATATGCTAATGAGCGGGATGGTGTAAGTATTAATATTTCGTTCCGCCTCGTGATGATACTATGAGATGAGAGATATTTAAGTTATTATGTAGATAATAAAAGATATATGTCATAGAGAGTTTTTTCCATTTCCTTAGGAATAAAAAGAGAAGTAATAATTTTCTAGTTAGTAGAGGTGCGAATACTAGAAAGTATATAATTATAATTTTATCTTTATATTGTATTTCTTTAAAAAATATGATAATTTTTGTAGTGGGAGAAACTTAAAATATATTCTTGATATATTACGCATTACGCGGCGGTAACTTTGATACTTGGACAAATGCAGGTGTTTTTGGCTTTACTCCAAGTACTAATGCTATAGGAGGTCCTAACAGTAACAACTCGTTCCGCCTCGTGATGATACTATGAGATGGTGGTTATTTAAGTTATTATATAGATAATAAAAAATATATGTCATAGAGAGTTTTTTCCATTTCTTTGTGAATAAATAAAGAAGTATTATTTTTCTAGTTAGTAAGTTTTGAATACTAGAAAAATCTATTTAGGAGGGCGACTATATGGATGATTTAGAGGGATTAGTTATTTATAAACAATATGTGGAACTTATTTATTATACTCTTTCAATACTTTTAAAATATCCTAAGAGTGAACGTTTTTCTTTAGCTCAAGATATTAAAAATGCTACTTATGATGGACTTAAAGATATTATTTATGCTCAGAAAGAGTTTGATAAGAAGAAAAGACTTTCGTACTTAAATGAACTTGATGCTAATCTTAAGATAGTTAAAGTTTTAATTAGAGTTTCTCATAAGAAGAAATATATTAATTCTAAAAATTATACGGCTTGGAGTAAGAAAATTACTAATATTTCTAATCTTAATGGAGGATGGATTAGATCATGCCTCACACGATAAGAAATGCTTTTGATAAACATTTAACTATTGAATCATTACTTGCTGCTCATGAACGTGCTAGTAAGACTAAGAGATATTCTAGAGAAGTATTAAAGTTTGATATAGATTTAGAGTCTAATATAGTTAATCTTTATAAAAACCTTAAAAATGGTACTTATAAAATGGGAAAATATAGAACTTTTAAAATATATGAACCTAAAGAGAGAATTATAAGGGCATTACCTTATGTTGATAGAATTGTTCATCAGTGGTATATTTATGAATTTATTAAACCTTATGTTGTGCCTAGATTTATTAATGACTCATATGCTTGTATTGAAGGAAAAGGAACTCATAAAGCGGTTGATAGAGCTCAAGAGTATATGCAGAAGATGAAGAATAAATATGGAACTTATTATATTGTTAAATGTGATATTAAGGGATTCTTTTATAATATAGATAAAGATATCTTATATAATATATTAAAAAAGTTTATTAAAGATGATAAACTTTTAGCTTTAACCTATGAATTTATATATAATGATGGTGAAGAGGTAGGTCTTCCTATTGGTAATTATACTTCTCAGTTTTTTGCTAATATTTATATGAATGAATTAGATCATTATGTTAAAGAGAAGCTTCATATTAAATATTATGTTAGATATATGGATGATTTTATTATGTTTGTTAAGACTAAAGAAGAGGCTAAAGATGTTCTTAAAAGTGTTGAAAAGTATGTGTATACTAGACTTCATTTAGAACTTAATGATAAAAGTAGATATTATCCTAATAAAATGGGACTTGATTTTTGTGGATTTAGGATATTTGAGAGTTATAGATTGCTTAGGAAAAGAAGTATTAAAAAAATTAAGAGAAAAGTAAGACGCTGGAATGTACTTTATGAAAGAGGTCTTCTTGATTTAGAGAAAACTATCTTAGAGTGGAATTCTTGGTTAGGACATAGTTCTCATGGGAAGTGTTATAAATTACAGATGAATATTTATAATAAAATAATATTTAAAGAATATTTGAAAAAACCTGAGGAAGAAACTTATGGGAGAATTATTTAACATATAATTGAATTTTTATGTTATACTTAATTAAAGAGTAATAGGGGAAAAAATAGGAGGATTTGTTATGAGTAAATTTGATGATGATTATATTAATTTAGTAAAAGAGATATTATCTAGAGGTGTAGAAGTAGAGAATAGGACTGGTATTAATACTATTAAGATTCCTAGTTATAATTTGGAATTTGATTTAAGACGTGAATTTCCTATATTACAAACTAAGCAGACATTTTATAAAAATGCTATAATTGAGATGCTTTGGATATGGCAAATGCAATCTAATGATGTTAGAGAACTTCATAAACGTAATGTTCATATATGGGATGAATGGATGGTTGATGAAGATGGAATTTACCGTATATATGAACCTGTTACTAAAGAATATGATAAAGATAAAGAAGTTATTGTTTTAGATCCATTAAGTGTTAGTGTTGATAATCCTAATGGAGAGTTAAGTCCTAAATATAATGAAAATGGAAGTGTTATGACTGCTAAGAGCTTAATAGAAGGTAAAAATATTAAAGCTGCTAAGTTTTATGGTAGGGAATATGCTTATACTATAGGTACTGCTTATGGTTTCATTACTAATAGATATAAACATACACAAAATTTAATTAATACTTTGAAGAATAATAAGACTGATAGGAGGATGGTTAAAAGTTTGTGGCAAGATGAATTTTTAAGGTCAGCAGTTTTGCCATCTTGTGTATGGTCAACTGAATGGGATGTTACAGGTGATACCTTAAATTTATCTGTTCATCAAAGAAGTTGTGATACAGCTTTAGGCTTACCGTTTAATGTTACTCAGTATGCGACACTTTTAAAAATGATTGCTCAAGTTACTAATTTGGAAGCTGGTAATATTAACTATTCTATTAAAGATGCTCATATTTATGTTAATCAAATAGATGGTATAGAAGAGCAGATAGATAGATATAAAAGATATAGAGAACTTTTAAATCAATATAAGAATCATATAAATGATTTTAAAAACTATGAAATGTCTTTGATTTTGTTTCTTGAAAAGCTAGAAGAAGTACAAGGTATTAAAGAAACAGAATATATTAAAAATTGTAAATTAGATAAGAGAATTATTGATATTATAGAAAGTGAAGAGAAGCCTTATTTGTGGTTAAATGAAAATGTTGATGATTTCTTTAGTTTTGATAATTCTAGAGAGTTGAAAGATTCTAAAGTAAAAAGTTATAAACATATTGGGAGAATTGATTTTCCAATTGCACAGTAATATATAAAAAGGGTAATAATTATGGATATATATGAAAAGTCTAGGGGAATTTTACTTATAAATATAGTGATTATATGGTATATGTTAGATGTTTTTGGTCCTTCTGCTAAGTTTATTGTTGAATTTAGTACTTATATTATTTTGCTACTTTGTACTTTATATTTAATAAATGATAATATTTTTTCATATGACGAAAAGTACAAAAAAATAGCTTTTATTTTTACAGGTATACTTATATTATTACATTTTTTTACTAACATTGGTGATATTGAAGACATTCAGTTGTATTCATTTGTTTATGCATTTCTTAGGTCTATGTTAAGCTTTTTAGCTGTTTTAGAAGCTATATTTATAATAGAAGGAATAATAAAGAGTAGATTTAAGAAAAAGTAAAATATTTTGTATACTAGTTGCAATTTGACTTCCTGTTAAAATTGCTGTATAATATAGGCGATTTTTGGGAGGTGTTTTATGGGTGATACATTAGATAAAATAAAGGTAACAGTTGGTATAGGTGTTATTGTTCTCGTATGTGGTTATAATTTAGTAAGATGTGGTTCAAAGCTTAGTAGTAATAGAGATAATTTAGATACTGAAAAGAGTTTTAATGCTGTTATGGATGAAAATGAAAATTCTATTTCAATTTCTTTAATTGATGGTTATAGTGATTATAATGGAAGTACTTATCAATTTAGGACTAGAGATGGTCTTGTTGTTTTAACAGATTCTAAAGATTCACAGTTATTAAGAGTTGATAGCTTTGAAGAACTTTCTTCATATGCTGAGATTTTTGCCAACGGTAATTCTGATAAAGTAGCTAGTTATGATGAATTACAAGGCCTTTCTGTCGATGTCGATTATGATTCTTTTACAAAAGAATATTTTGATATGAATTATGATTTTGATTCTGTTTTAATAGAAGGAGAAGATGGTATTGCTATATTTGATATCTCTTCTTGGAGAGATTGGGATGATGATGATAAAGTTCAATTATCAATAAGTGATGGTCCTGTAATACTTAAAGATATGGGTGAAGTTAAATTGTTAAACTCAGAAAACGCAGATGAAAATAGTATTTATAATTATGCTTTAACACTTGCTGGTAGTGAAGATAGAGTTTTTAATCATTCTGATAAAGTTAAAGTTTATAAATAAAAACGCTATGTTGTAGAATTTGAGGGATAGTGATATAATAATAGTGTCGAGAGTGAATTTAGAAAGGAATATCTTTGATTGGCCAGTCAATCTAAATTCATTCTCGACAAATGAAATTTTAGGCTGGCCAATCA
>DVKQ01000101.1 GCA_018715925.1 Candidatus Onthousia faecipullorum | reverse complement strand
TAGTATAAATAATGCTAATATATTTAGAGATATAAAGAATGAGTATGGTAGTTTTTATAATTATTTAAAAGTATTTACTAAAGATAAAATAATTTATGAAACAGATAAGACTACTAACGATTTATCAGATGTTATATCGAAGGATTTAAAGAGAAGAGGTATGAAGTTTGTAGGAAGTACCATTATTTATTCTTATTTACAGGCGATAGGCATTATTAATTCACACGATAAAGACTGTTCATTTTATAAGAAATACACAAATTAATATTTTGCATATACTATAAAGATTAATAATTTTAATAGGTAGTGATACTTATGGAAAGAATAGTTTTTAATGTTGGTCCTTATAGTTTTACAACATCTGCTTTTTTAATAGGATTAATACTATCACAAAAGTTGTCTTTAGAAGAGCAGGATAGCATTGGTAACTGGTTACAATTAGTTGGTCTTACTATGCAAACATATGCTTCTCAACAAATTACAATTGATGCTAGTAAAATTGATAATAAAGATATAAGTAATGATAGCTCTGATATTGAAAAGTTAAAGAAAACTATCAAAGATATAGAAGAAGAATTAGATAAGATTTATTGTGATAAATAGTAATTTAAAAATACTATTTTTCTTTTGAGATAAATGCTATACTTAAAGTAGGAGGGATAATTAATGAACAATGTTATTAAAAATATAGTAGAAAGAAGAAGTATAAAAAAATATAAAAGTGATATGGTTCCTACTGAATTAATTGATGAAGTATTAAAAGCGGGTACTTATGCACCATCTGGTATGAACAGACAATCTCCTATAATAATTGCTATTACTAATAAAGAACTTAGAGATAAATTATCTGAATTAAATGCTAAGATTATGGGAGTAAATATTGATCCTTTTTATGGGGCGCCTGTTGTTCTTGTAGTGCTAGCAGATAAGTCAGTTCCTACATATGTTTATGATGGAAGTTTAGTTATGGAAAATATGATGCTAGCGGCAAGCTCTTTAGGACTTGGTAGTTGTTGGATACATCGTGCGAAAGAGGAGTTTGAAACAGAAGAGGGAAAAGAAATATTAAAGTCTTTAGGAATTACTGGAGACTATGAAGGAATAGGTAACTGTATATTAGGCTATCCTGATATGGAAGCGAAAGAAAAGCCAAGAAAAGATAATTATATTTATAAGATAGATTAATATAATTACATTTTGAAAGTGAGATGAAGTTTATGAAAAAAATTGTTATTTCAGGAAGTAGTAAATTACAAGATAAAGTTAATTACTGGTTAGAACATTTCAAAAAGCAAAATTATGAAATATTAGACTATCCAAGATTAATTGATTTAGATAAATATACAGAAGAATTACCTATAGTATATAAAAACTTTTATAATGCTTTAGAAAATACTGATGTGTTTTTTCTAATGAATGAAGAAAAAAATGGAATTAAAGGTTATATAGGTGCTAGTGCTATTGCAGAGTTAACTTATGTTGTAATTCTAAATTTAATTCATAATAAAAATATAGATATCTATATTTTAAATATGCCGTCTGAAGAGTTAACAGCATATGATGAAGTGAAATTTTGGTTAGATATAGGCTGGATAAAACTATATAAAGAAAAATAAATAATAGATTTTAATTCAGGGAGAAAGTTATGGTAGAAAAAATACAATATGAGGATGATAAGTTAAAAATATGTGCACCAGACAGTTTAAAGTTTATAGTAGATGATATTGTCAATTATTTTTATAAACAATGTGATAAAGTATTTAACTTTTATCATTTAAAAAGTTATAGTAAATATCAAATTAATTTGTTTGATGACATTAAAAAGTTTAGAAGTTTTGTTATAAACGATTTAAGAAATGGGAACAATACATTACCTGATTATGCAGTTGGCACTTATGATAAAGGTATGTGTAATCAATTTGTTGAATTAAGAAAAGATAAGCATGGTGTATATGTTCTAAAAGATAATAAAAATGAATATATTTCTGATAAAGTTTATATAAGAAGAATATCTACTCCGATTCACGAACTTATTCATATTATCTATCTTAATAATTGTGCCCATGGAAATTCTAAATTAAGAGTTGTTTGGTTTGATGAAGGACTAGCTCAAAATTTATCAGGAGAATATGATTATTTAGAACAAGACTTTAATGAATTTGTTAAGTTTTATAATAAAGTAAAAAAGGAAACAAAATATATTCCAGAATTAAAAGGAATAAAACACGGAAATGATTTTAGAAATGATAATTATAATCTATATAAATTATCTTATCTTGCTGTAAGATATCTTTTTCAAACTATGACACAAGATGAGATATATAATATTGTTATGGACTATAATCAAACAAATGAAATAGGTAAGAATATAATGACTGATATGTTTAAATATTTTGATAATTATATAAATAATGATGTTAGTAATAATTAATATTAATTTGAAAGTGGGATTATGATGGATAAATACTTAGAAATAAAAAAGTTATTTGAACAGAATGAAGATAAAGAAAATGCTGTAGCAATGGCAAAGTATATGCGAAACTTATTTGAGTTTTATGGTATTCCTACTCCTAAAAGAAAAGTATTATATAAAGATTTTCTTAAAGATGAAAAAAAAGGTAAAAAAGTTGACTGGGATTTTCTTGATAAATGTTACGAAGATTCCCATAGAGAATTTCAATATTTAGTATCTGATTATTTAATTGCAATGAATAACTTTTTAACTTATGATGATATACCTAAAATAGAAAAGTATATAAAAACAAAACAATGGTGGGATACGATTGATTTTCTAGATAGAGTTATTGGAGAGATAGGTTTAAGAGATAGTAGAGTAGATGACTTAATGTTAGAATGGTCTTGTGATAATGACTTTTGGGTAAGAAGAATAGCGATAGATCATCAATTATGTAGAAAAGATAAAACTGATACAGTACTATTAGAAAAAATATTAGTTAATAATTTTGGTAGTGATGAATTATTTATTAATAAAGCGATAGGTTGGACTTTAAGAGATTATTCTAAAACTAATCCTGAATGGGTAAGAGAGTTTATAAATAAATATAAAGATAAAATGAGTAGTTTAAGTGTGAGGGAAGCAAGTAAATATATTTAATAAATAGTAATTTGTTAAGGAGAAGATAAATATGGATTTTATAATCGGATTATTAACTGGATTTGGTATTACAATAGGAATATTTGCAATAATAAATGATAATAAAAAACTTGGTATAATTCAAATGTTATTAACAGTGATTACACTTGTTGTTACATATCTGTTTTGTGCAAGAAAAAGTAGTTTTGCTTTTGGTGGTACAGACTTAGAGTTTTTGTTTCATACAGCAACAGTAGATAAAATGATAGTTCCTTGGTTAATACTGGTTATGTTTCTTACTTTAATAGTTTTAATAGTTATAAATGTATATAAACTAAGAGCTAAATTAACTAATAAATAGTAGTTTGAGAGGTGTACTTATAATAGGTAGTGGCAATAGTATTTTTATTGTAGAAAAAATTATGGATGGAAAAGTAGATATAACGAAAATAGAAAACTCACTAGCAAATTACAATTTATGGAGGTTGTTATTATGAGTAAATATATTCAAGCAATAGGAATATGGTTTTTAATTATTCCATTAGCAATTATAAATGGTGGGTTAAGAGAAAATATCTTGATTAAATTAGGTGATATTGCACTACTATTAAGTGGAATTATTTTAAGTATATGTATATTTGTAGTAGCATACTTATTAATACCAAAAATCAAAAATTGTAAACAAACAGATTATTTTATCTTTGGAATAATTTGGTTTATTTTAACGAATCTATTTGATTTATTTATGTATATTAGTGAGGGTGGAGGAATCAAAGATTTATTAGGTTCATATAACTTTTTAACAGGTAATCTATGGATTTTAGTTGTCATTACCACATTTATATCTCCAATAGTAGTATCAAAAATAAAAAAGAGGAAAGGTGAAATAAAAAATGTATAAAACAGTTGTTATAGAATATTCTCCAAAAGCTAATGAAATGGCACAAAAAGTAGAGGAAAAAGCTAATGAAATGTTACAAGTCGGTTTTGAACTAGTTACTATGTCAATTACAGGAACTGCAAAAGCAATTTTAGTGTTTAAAAAGATAAAAAAAGAATAATAAATAATTATAAGTAGTAATGGTAAAGAGAGGTTAAAATTATGGAATATATATTTATGATAATTTTTGGTATATGTATTATAGTTTTAGGAATTTTAAATTATAAAGGTAATATTTCTTCTATTCATTGGTATAATAGGACAAGAATTACAAAAGAAAATTCTAAGAAATATGGAGAAGCAATGGGGCTTGGAACAATAATAATTGGAGTTAGTTTAACTATAACTGCTATTTTACAAATGATTTTTGAAATTGCAAGTCTATGGTTTATTACTTTAGTAGGTGTTATCATTGGTTTAGTTTTTCTACTTTATGGGCAATTTAAGTATAATAGAGGAATTTTCTAATTTTGATATAGATTCCTTTATTTTTAGTAAATATGCCTAGTTTGTTAAGAAAACTAGCAAAAATGTAAAATATAGTTGATAGAAAAAATTAGTTTAAAATAGTACACTTAATTTGGAGGTTGATAAAATGAGTTTAGGAAATAATTTATTTGAAGCAAGAAAGAAGGCAGGCTTATCACAAGAAAGAGTTGCAGAAAAATTAGGTGTCAGTAGGCAAACTATTTCAAAATGGGAAACAAATGAAACTATTCCAGATATTTATCAGGCCAAAAAACTTTCTAAATTATATAAACTATCTTTGGATGAGTTAATAGAGTTTGATGTAGATTTAAAAGAAATAGAAGAAATTATTAAAAATACTGATGAGGCGAAAGAATCAAAAATTAATTGGACAAATGCTTGGGGTAAGAAATATAAAGTGTTAGTAACATATCAAAAAGAGGTAGATATATCTAAATATGCTAAAGGAATTAGAATGATGCTTGATAGTTTATCTAGTGAGTATTTGTTATAATGAACAAGATAGTATGATAGTTTTAAAAGATATTCTTTATCATGAGTGGAAAGATAATAAATAGTATTAGTTATTATAATGTTAAGAAAATTAGCATAACTTCCATTAGATATTGGTAGAATAAAAAAGTTTAAAATTATATACTTTTAACTGAGGTGAAAAAATGGAAATAGGAAATAAAATATTAGAGTTAAGAAAGAAAAATAATCTTTCTCAAGAAGCATTAGCAGAAAAAATAGGAGTTAGTAGGCAAACAATATCTAAATGGGAGTTAGGTGAGACAGCTCCTGATATTAAACAAGCGAAAGAATTATCTAAAGTATTTAATGTTAGTTTAGATGAATTAACTAATAATGATATTAAAAATGTTTTAGAAGCTAAAGTTAGTAATACAGAAAAGTTAGCAGGCATTATAATTAAAATTTTAAAAGTAATAGGAATATTATCAATAATATATGTAATACTTTTTGTCATTGCATTAATTTTATTTACTGCTTTTCCTAATGAGCAAAAGACAACGACAGAGATAATATCTGCTGATTTAAATTGTTCTATTGGCGATAATAATTATTTGATTACAATTGGAGAAGATAATTATTTTGAATGTATGGAGTGTAATAAAGATATGGAAATCTATTTAAAAGATATTACAGATTATGCTAATATAGAGCATAGCATAGAAAATATAGAAAAATATTTTGAAGATAATGGAGGTAGTTGTAAATAAGTATGAAAGTAATAACAGTATGTGGTAGTTATAAATTTAAAAAAGAGACAGTTGATATTGCAGAAAAATTAACTTTAAAAGGTAATTGTGTCTTGATGCCTAATGAATTATCAAAATCTAATAAAGATGATTATAGCTAAGAAGAAGCTTTAATGATTGATAAAATGCACAAAGAAAAAATAAAGTTAAGTGATGCTATTGTAGTTGTTAATGTAGATGGTTATATTGGAAGTAGTACTAAAAATGAAATAGAGTATGCTAAATCTTTAAATAAAGAGATTATTTATTATGTTTAAGATATAATTTTATTTAAATTGCAAGTTCCAAAAGATAATAAAATATAAGAGTTCTGGAATAATATTTCCACAACTTGACTTTGCATATTTTTTAATGTATACTCATAGTAGAGGTGAAAAACTATGATAGAAAGAACAGAATATCTTGAAGAATTAAAAAGATGGAAAGACAAAGATTTAATAAAAGTTATAACCGGTATAAGAAGATGTGGTAAATCTACTTTGTTTCAATTATTTATAGATTATTTAAAGAGTACTGGTATTAATAATGAACAAATAATATCTATAAATTTAGAAGATGCTGATTATAATTTTGAAGACTATAAACAACTATATGATTATATAAAAGAAAAAATGGATTCTAAAAAGACATATTATGTCTTTTTGGATGAAGTCCAAAATGTACCTATGTTTCAAAAGGCTGTTGATAGTTTATATATAAAGAAAAATGTAGATGTATATATTACTGGGTCTAATGCTTATTTATTATCAGGAGAACTTGCAACTTTATTATCAGGAAGATATATAGAAATTAAAATGTTACCATTATCATTTAAAGAGTATGTATCTGCTTTTGATGATAATAATTATCAACAATTATTTTTAAACTATATGAAAAATGGCGGTATGCCTGGAAATATTAGTATTATAAAATCTAATCCTAATGATTTAGATAAATATTTAGATGGAATTTTTTCTACTATTGTTTATAAAGATATTATGGCTAGAAATAATATTAATGATAAAATGCTTTTAGAAAGTGTTTTAAAATTTATTTTTGATAGTATTGGCAGTCCTATATCAACTAAAAAAATAAGTGATACTTTAACTAGTAAAGGAATGAGTACTAGTAATCATACTGTTGAAAAGTATATAATTGCTTTTATAGAGAGCTTTTTAATATATAAAGCTGAAAGATTTGATGTTAAAGGTAAAAACTTACTAGCTAGAGATTATAAATACTATGTAGTAGATCAAGGATTAAGAAGTTATTTATTAGGTAAGAAAGCAGATAATGATATGGGACATATTCTTGAAAATATAGTATATCTTGAACTATTAAGAAGAGGTTATAGAGTATATGTTGGTAAAGTTGATGATTTAGAAGTTGACTTTGTCGCTGAATCTCGTGATGGTTTAAAATATTTTCAAGTAGCTTTAACAGTTCGTGATGAGAAAGTGTTAGAAAGAGAATTGCGTTCATTACAAAAGACTGGTGATCATTACCCTAAATATTTATTAACATTAGATATGGATTTAGAGTCAGACTATGATGGAATAACTAAAATAAATGTAGTTGATTGGCTTTTACAAGATAATAATTAGTAATGAAGGAATTGATGTAATGAAAAATATTTTAATACACGGATTAGGACAAAACGAAGTAAGTTGGAATAAAGTAGAAGAAGAGTTAAAAAGTAATAATATAAAGGTAGAAACTCCTAGTTTATATTCAATGCTAAAAGATGTTACATCAGATTATGATACTTTATATGAAAAATTTTCTAATTACTGTAATAATTTTGATGAAAAATTAAATCTATGTGGCCTTTCACTTGGTGGTATACTTGCTTTAAACTATGCAAAAGAGCATCCTGATAAAGTAAATTCTCTTATATTAATTGGAACACCTTATAAAGTACCTAAGTTTCTTTTTAAAGTCCAAGGACTAATATTCAAGATTATGCCTAGATCTATTTTTGAGAAAATGGGATGTGAGAAGAAAGATTTTATTTCTCTTGTTAATTCTATGAGTAATTTAGATATAGAAAGTAACTTGTAAAACTTTAATATTATGTGGTGTTAATGATAATCAAAATATGGAAAGTGCAAAATTATTAAATAAATCTATTTTACTTCCTCAAGAGATTAATTTTACTGATAAAGAGAAAAATGTCTTAGATTATTTATATAGTGGAAGGCCTATTGAAAAGCTAGAACAAGAGTTAAATGTCATTTATAAAAAGTTAAGTAATGCAAGTGAATTAGAGCAAAATAAACTTTTAAGACAAGCAGAAAAGATTCAAAGTGAACTTGATAGTTTAAATCAATATACAGCAGAAGATGAACTATTATCATTAATTGAAAATATGAAGATAGATAGTGACTTGTTAGAGATGAAAGTAGGAGATTTATCAGGAGGACAAAAATCTAAGATCGCTTTCGCACAACTTCTTTTTTCAAACTCTGATATTTTACTTTTAGATGAACCTACTAATCATTTAGATGCTAAAACTAAAGACTTTGTCATAGATTATTTAAAAAATTATCATGGTATGGTTTTAGTTATTAGTCATGATATTGACTTTTTAAATGAAGTAGTTACTAAGACAATGTTTATTAATAAAGTTACTCATAAAATAAAAGTATATAAAGGTAATTATAAAGAATTTAAAAGACTCTATGCTAATGAGATGATAGAGAAAGAGCTTAGAATAAAAGAACAAGAAAGAGAAATAAAGAAACTTGAAGAAGTTGTTAAAAAAGCAGAGGAGGCATCTCGTACTAATCATAACTTAAAAAGGTTAGGACAGTCTAGAAAGAAAATGTTAGAGAAAAAGCTAGATGAATTAGAGGTAAGGGAAGAAAAATATAAGACTGTTACAATGAAAGTAGAGCCTAAAGAGGTAAGTGGTAAAATACCTTTAGAAGTAAAACATTTAACTTTTCATTATCCAGGTAAAAGTGATTTATATCATAATTTATCATTTCAGATGGCAAGAGGAGAGAAGTTTTTAATAGTTGGATAAAATGGTGTTGGTAAATCAACTTTATTAAAACTAATTGTTGGTAAATTAAAACCTATTAAAGGAGAAATAGATTATGGCTATCATGCAACTATAGCTTATTATGCCCAGGAGTTAGAGATATTAGATGAAGATAAAACTATTTTAGAAAATGTAGATAATCCTAATTATAGTGATAATGAGTTAAGAAACTTTTTAGGTAACTTTTTATTTTCTAATAATGATGTCTTTAAGAAAGTAAAAGTGTTATCTCCTGGAGAAAAAGCAAGAGTAGCATTGTGTAAAATACTTATTCAAAGAACTAACATTATCATATTAGATGAGCCAACTAATCACTTTGATCCGGAAACACAGAAGATTATTGGTGAGAACTTTAAGAATTATACTGGTACCTTAATAATGGTAAGTCATAACCCTTCTTTTGTAGAACAGATTGGAGTTACTAGAATGTTAGTCTTACCAGAAAGGTAAAATTGTAGAATATAAAAGAGAATTACTTCATTACTATTATTATTTAAATACTGAGTTAATAGAACAAAAGAAATAAAATAAATTTTATTTCTCCCTTGTCGTTACCTCCAAGGATTTCTACTTCATAGATAGAGTAACCATCTGTTTTTCATAGGCTTAAATTCCTTAAAGCATTACCGTACTTGGGTATTATTTATCTAAAACATTATCTATACTAAACTAACTAAATTATAGTGTAACTTTAATCCTTCAAATAATTTAAATAATAGTTATATACAGAACGTTTACAGTCTAAAGTTTTGTTAATTAAGACTTTTTGTTCATCTGTTGGATATAACCTAAATTTATATGCTTTATATATCTCCATAATGTGAATGTCTCTGCTTAACATTTGTAACTTAAGTGTACTATCTAGAAGATATATTTGTTAATATATTTTTTTCTGTTTTTGGTATAAATTTGCTATTATCTAAAAAAATTGAATTATTACTAAATATGTAATATAATATAGGCATTTAACTGAGAGGAGAATTGCTATGTTTGATAGAAAAATAAAAAACTTAAAACTAATGCCAACATCTGAACTTATTTATAACACTGTATATAATAATCAAAGTGTTTTTTATACAAGAAATATTAATAATGTATTAATGAAAAGGCTATTAAATAAATATAAATTGAATAAAGAAAACGCTTATAGTATAGTGAATAAAGAGCAAGAAATAATAATTAAAAGAGGAAGTAATATCACAAATTATATATTTGATGTCAATAGAGGATTAAATGGAACAGTTGAAGCATTTTATAAAAAATTAAACTTTCAAGAAATGAATAATCCTCTATTAAAACAATTAAAAAGAAAAGATTATGTTGATAAATTTTGGCGCGTAAAAGCAGAAGATTTAACCTTTAGTGAATTGTGTTTAGGATGGATTATCATGAATACATTAAAAAGAGCATATAGTATGCGTAATGATTTATTACCAACTATTGAAAATGAAAAAATGATAGAATTTTATAAAACATTATCTAATATTTTTATAGAGCCAATCAATGAAATGTTTTTAAAAGATGAAAATTATCAGAAAAATATGTTTTATTTACTGACAACAATAATACCTACTGCACTTAAAATAACAAAAGAGTCAAGTCTATGTATAAGTAAAGAAGAACAAAAATTACAAGTTGAATTTGCTGCTTATAATGATTCTTTTGTTGATGTTATCTCTAAAGATAAAGCTTTAATTTTAAAATACAAAGAAACAGAGAAAATATATAAGAAAGTAGAAATAGGATTAAAAAAAGAAAACTTTCAAAAAATATTAGATATAAAAAAAAGTTAGTATTAGTTTGTTTTATTTGTTCCACATTTACAAGCTTAGCTATAGATTTAATTGTTTAGTTGATGTAAAACAGTTATGGAAAGAATATGATAAAAATGGCAAAAAAAGATTTAGGTGTAAAACCTTATTTGTTTCCAATACCTGTTTTAATGATTGCAACATACTGTGAAGATGGTAGTGTTGATGTTATGAATATGGCTTGGGGAGGTATTTGTGATAACAATAAAGTTGCTTTAAATATCACAGAATCTCATAAGACGTCACAAAATATTAAAGAAAGAGGAGCTTTTACTATTAGTGTTGCAGATATTCCACACTTAGCAGAATCTGACTTCTTTGGTACAGCATCAGGTAATAGAATGAAAGATAAGTTTGAAAGAAGTGGAATGCATGCAGTTAAAAGTGAAAGAGTAGATGCTCCAATAATTGAAGAGTATCCAATTACTTTAGAATGTAAAGTTGATAAGATTCAAAAAGATGAAGATGGTTTTAGAGTAGTTGGAGAAATAGTTAATGTTTTAGCAGATGAAGAAGTACTTGATTCAAATGGTAAAGTTGACCCTACTAAATTAAATGCTTTTATCTTTGACCAATTCCAAAATGGTTATTATGCAATTGGTGAAAAAGTAGGAGAGGCTTGGAAGAGTGGCAACAAATATATGAAGTAGGCTTTACATACTTGAAAATAATATATATTTTAATCTAACTAGAAGAATATAAAGTTCTTCTTTTTGTATTGTCTTAATAATTATGCTTATGATATAATTTTGCCTGGAAGAGGTGAATTATGTTAGAAGTACATGACTTAAAGAAGAAGTTTGTTAAGTATAATGCTAAACGTAAAAAAGAAGAGTTTTATGCTGATAATGGTATTAGTTTTAAAGCTAAAGATGGAGAAATCATCGGAATATTAGGACCAAATGGGGCAGGAAAAACAACACTACTTAGAATGATAGCAGGTATTCTTGAGCCTACTAGTGGAACTATTAATTTTGGAAAGTTAAATTACCTTCATAATGAGATAGAAATTAAGAAAAATATTGCCTATCTTTCTGGTAATACAAAACTTTATAATACTTTATCACCATATGAATTATTAAAAATGTGTGGAAATATTTATGGAGTAGAGGAAGGTAAATTAGAAAGTAGAATAAAAGAAATATCTGAAAAATTAAATATGGATAGTTTTCTATATAATAGAATTGAAAACTTATCGACAGGACAAACCCAAAGAGTTAATATCGCAAGATGTTTAGTGCACGATCCTAAATACTATATTTTAGATGAAGCGACTAGTGGACTTGATATTATTTCTAGTCAAATTATTTTAGATTTTATTAAAGAAGAAAAGAAACGTGGGAAGATAATTTTATATTCTACTCATTATATGGAAGAAGCTGAAAATATTTGTGATAATGTTATTATGATTAATAAAGGTATTGTAATTAAAGAAGGTACTCCTAGTGAAATAAAAAAATCTACTAAAACTACTAATTTAAGAGATGCTTTCTTTACTTTAATAGGAGGTGTTTCTAATGAGTAATTTAGGTAATATTTTAAAGAAAGAATTAAGAGAGATGTTTCGTGATAAGAAATCTCTTATGATGATGTTAATTATTCCTATTTTAATACCCGCTTTAGTAATAGGAATGTCTGCTTTATTTGAAGCACAAACTAATAAACCTATAACTGATTATAATAAAATTGGTTTTGATTATGAATTAAATGAGATAGAAAAAGATATTGCAGATAATTTAGATATAGAAGTTATTAGTGGAAGTACTGAAGAGTTAGAGGATAAGTATAGTAATGGAGAAATAGATTTATATATTACAAAAGATGATAGTACTTATACTATAAATGGTGAAGATAATGAGACTAGTACTTATGCTACAAGTTTAATGGATACTTACTTTGCTACTTATAAAGAAGCATTACAAACTAATTATTTAACTGAAAATGATATAAATCCTACTGATGTTACTTCTATTATAACTGTTAATAAAGATATAAAAGAAACAGAAAATTTTTATGGTAATTATATTGTAAACTATGGCTTTCTATTTATAATTATGGCTATTACTATATCTGCAACATATCCTGCTACTGATACAACAGCAGGAGAAAAAGAAAGAGGAACTCTTGAAACATTACTTACTTTTCCAATTAAAAGTAGAGATATCATTGTTGGTAAGTTCTTAAGTGTTTCTTTATCATCAATTATTACAGGTATTGTTAGTTTAATCTTAATGATTATTTCGTTAGTGTATGCTAATGGTGCTTTTGAAATATATAAAGATACTAATTTAATGTTATCTACTAGTAGTTTAATCTTTGCAGTATTAGTAATTATTGCATACTCTCTACTAGTTAGTGGTCTTTGTATCGCCATTGCCAGTAAATCTAAAACCTTTAAAGAAGCTCAAAGTGCTTTAACACCATTAACTTTTATATGTTTCTTTCCAGGTATGATTGCTTTTATGGCTGGTATTAGTTCATCACCACTTTTATCATTAGTACCTTTCTTAAACTTTACACTTTTATTTCAAGATATAGTTGTAGGTAATATAGATATTGTTAATATTTTATTAATGAGTTTATCAACAATTGTCATTATTACATTAGTCTTAGTAGTAATAATTAAACAATATAAGAGTGAAAAAGTATTATTTTAGAGCTTTCTAAGGCTCTTTTTTACTGGTATAATTTTATTATTAGAGGTGAAAGGATGAAAAACATTATATTAATTGAACCAAAACTAGAAGAATATTATTATGAACAAAAATTATTAAGTGATAAAGATACAATGTCTTATAATGCAGGATATGATGTCTCTTATAGTGGATATCATTATGATACAGGATGTATTGATTTTGACAAAGATAAATGGTTAGAAAAGTATAATAAACGGAAAGATAAAAATACTTTTTTTGCTTATATAAAAGATGTTAACTTAAATAAATATGTTGGATATGTAAATTATAACTATAATAATGAAGAAAATAGATATGAATGTGGTATTGTTATAGAATCAAAATATAGAGGTTGTGGTTATTCTAAACCAGCTTTAATACTTCTCCTCAAACAAGCATTTTCAAAGGAAATAGACTCTTTATATGACAATTTTGAAAAGAACAGAGTTAATGCTTTAAAACTTTTTCAAAATGTTGGCTTTGAAATAGTAGAAGAAAAGAAGTGGAAGAAATTTAATCAGATAGTATCAGGAGTTGTAGTTAAAATAGAAAAAATAAATTTATAAAAGTCTAGGTTGACAAAATAATTTATACTAAGCTTTATAAGTTATCGACCATTTTTGACATATTACCGTTCAAAATTGGTCGATAACTTGACTATTTATACGATGTAGTATATAATTAATGTAGGTGAAGAACAATGGAAAGATTATATAAAAGAGAAGATTATTTAAATAAGATTAGAGGCTTTTATGACGATACGATGATAAAAGTAATTACAGGTATTAGAAGATGTGGTAAATCTTATTTGTTAAAAACAGTTATAGAGGAATTAAAAGATAAAGGAGTAAAAGATAAAGATATTATTTATATTGAATTAGATAGAAAAGAATATAAAGATGTTAAAACTCCTAAAGAACTTGAAAAGATCATTGATGATTTAATAAAAGATAATCATTTTAAATATCTCTTTATTGATGAAGTAGAAAATGTTAGTGGTTTTGAATCTGTTGTTAATGCTTACAGGGAAGAAGGTAATTTTTCAATATTTTTAACGGGATCAAACTCATATTTACTTAGTGGTGAACTTGTAACTAAATTAACTGGAAGATATATTGAGATAGAAATGTTACCACTTAACTTTTATGAATATGTTGATATGAAAAAGTTTCTTAATAAAAGTATTAATTCTAATATTTATTTAGAATTTGAAGAGTTTATAAGAAATGGTGGTTTTCCAGGTTCGTTATATTATGAAAAATATGAAGATAAATTATTATATACTAGAAATGTTATAGGGCAAATTTTTGATAAAGATATTAAGACACATAAAAAAATAAAGGATAAAGATTTATTTGAAGTAATACAAAATTTTGTTGTAAATAATTTTGGTTCTGTTATTAGTGTAGGTAGTATATATGATTATTTAGTAGGACAAAAAATAAATGTTGATAGGAGAACTATTAAAACATATATAGAAATTTTAGAAAATGCTAAGATTATATATTCATGTGATTTATTTGATATGAAATCAAAAAAAGTATTAGAAGGAGAAAAGAAGTATTATTTAGCAGATTTAAGTATATATTATGCCTTAAATACTGATAATAGAATTAATTATGGACCTGTTTTAGAAAATGTACTATTTTCATATTTGAAAACTAAAGGTTATAGTTTAAGTGTAGGTAGAATAGGAAATTTAGAATGTGATTTTATTGCAAGACGTGGTGTAGATGAGTACTTTTATATTCAAGTTACTAAAAATATAGATGATGAGAAAACTGCCGAAAGAGAATATAAACCATTTTACAAAATAAAGGAAATGTATCCTAGATATCTATTTGTATCAGACTTAGTATTGCAAAGAAATGTTGAAGGTATTAAAAATGTTAATATAGTAGATTTTATTTATAATAAAGAAGATTTAAAATAGGGCTTTTAAGAGTTCTATTTTTTATCTATAAGGAATTTGCGTTTTTGGGAAAGTTTCTTAATTTAGGTTTAAATAATTGTTAATATAAAGAATATACTTTATAGATATAAGTGTGTTACTTGTTTTGTTATCTTAACACTGATATAATTAT
Source organism: Candidatus Onthousia faecipullorum (assembly GCA_018715925.1). Taxonomy (GTDB): domain Bacteria; phylum Bacillota_I; class Bacilli_A; order RF39; family UBA660; genus Onthousia; species Onthousia faecipullorum. The sequence continues at coordinate 27,187 of DVKQ01000101.1, read as the reverse complement.
TTAAAAGTTATACGAGGAGTTTATTTATGAAAACTAAAAGAATCTTATTAATACTTTCGATCTTATTTTACTTATTTTCTATTATAATAATTGGAGCCTATTTATTATTTGATTTAACAAAGACAATAAGTATGACAGCAATTCTTAGATTACTATTATTAATTATAAGTTGTATATTTTTATATTTTGGTGGTTTTTATTTATCTAAATATAGAAATGATAATAAACCAATGAAAGTAAATTTATGGATATTCTTTATTCTATATTTACTTCTATTCTTTACCTTAACATTATTTGATGAATATTTTGGAAGAACAGGCTTTTTTAATATTTCTTGGTCAAGTGAAACTTTAAATAGTTATTTAAAAGATAGATTTAATATTATCCCTTTTGCAACTATTACAAGTTATATAAACGCTTTTGATAGTTTATATGATACTAGCACTATTATGTATAATCTCTTAGGAAATATTGTCGCTTGTATACCTATGGCTTTCTTTTTACCATTACTCTTTAAAAAACAGAATAATTTTAAAGTGTTTTTAATAACTATTATTCTATTTGTTTTAGGAATTGAACTACTTCAATTTATAACATTGTCAGGTAGTTGTGATATAGATGATTTAATTTTAAATGTTTCTTTTGCACTCATCATCTATAAAATATTAAAGATACCTTCATTAAATAAATTGTTAAGAAATATTTTCTTATTAGAGAATAATAAAATAAAAAGAAGTTCTATTGTTAAAATAGTAATTGCCTTTTTAATAGTTGTAAGTTTAGGAGTAGGATTAGTTTTTTATAGAAGAACACTCTATGATAAAAACTTAGAAGAATATGATAATTATTATAATTATAGATTAGAAATAGTAGATGATTCCCTAGATTGTGATGGAGAAAAAGAATTGTTTTTTGAAGATAAATATTATGAATACTATTTTAATTGTAAAAAGAGTGATAATGTTTATGCAGTAATTAATGATAATGAAAAATATTTAGTGAAAGATTTATTAAATAGTAATAATATAGCTTACTATATTACGATTGATAAGATGAAAGATGCTGGCTTAGAATATACAAGAGTAAATAAATATGAAGAAATAAATATTAGTGGGACTGGAGAAATTTATGCAGATATTAAAATTGATGATGAAAAACTTGTAAATATAGAAGAAGTAGAAGCTTATTCAGATTATGATATAAATAATCCTACTAGTTCTAAATATAGATTAAAGTTCTTTGTTATACCTAAAGAAGTTGGTGAAACGAATGCTAGTATTAGAATTTTAAATGTTAAAGATGATACATTGAACTTAGAAAAGAAATATAAAATAAATGTTGATAAAGATTTAAATGTAATGATTGAGGAGTTAAGTTAGAACTATTATGAAAATATATATTATAGGACCACCTGCTTCAGGTAAAACAACTTTAAGTAAAGTATTAAGTAGGAAATATAACATAGAAAGATATGAACTTGATAAATTAGTTTTTGATGATAATAATAATCATACTAGAAGAGATGATGAAACTATTAAGAAAATGTTTAATGATATTTTATCTAAAGATTCTTTTATAATAGAAGATGTAGGAAGAAGTAAATTTGTTAAAGGCTTAGAAAAATGTGATAAGATATATTATATAAGCTTAAAGAAAAGAGAAGTTTATAAAAGAGTTATAAAACGGTGGTTTAATAGGAGGAAAGGTAAGGAAGAGTATAATTATCCACCAACATTATTACAGTTAATAGATATGGTTAGAGTTGTTAATAGTTATTATAAGAAAGAAAAGAAGAAGCTAGATTATATAAATAATTTTAAAGAAAAAGTTATTTATTTAGATAAAGATAAATTAAATGAGTTAGAAAATAGATAAGGAGTGAAAGTTATGTCATTAAAAAATGCGAAAGAACATTTAGAAAAATATGGATTAGATAGTAAGATAAAAGAATTTGATACATCATCTGCAACGGTTAAGGAAGCATCTATTGCTTTAAACTGTAAAGAAGCGGAAATTGCTAAAACTCTATCATTTTTAGTAAGTAATAAACCTATATTAATAGTAACAGCAGGTAATAGAAAGATAGATAATTCCAAATATAAAAGTAAATTCAATGAGAAAGCCAAAATGCTTAAAGCTGATGAGGTAGAACCTCTTATTGGTCATAAAGTAGGTGGAGTTTGTCCTTTTGGTATAAATGAAGGGGTAGATGTTTATTTAGATATATCTCTAAAAGACTTCGATATAGTTTATCCTGCTTGTGGTAGTAGTAACAGTGCTGTAAAACTTACTATTAAAGAGTTAGAAGAAACATCTAATTATAAAGAGTGGATAGATGTATGTAAAATAATAGAAGAAGGTTAAAGTTTATGAGAAATGTTTTATTATTATCATTTCTACTTTTATTAGTAGTTATTTCTTGTAATGCTATTGTAGTAAATGCTAAAGAAATGTCTTATAATAGTCCTATAACAATTTTAAGAGCAGGTGGGGGAAGTAGTGGTGGATCTCATTCAAGTTCTGGTGGTTCTAGTAGTAGACATTATGGAAGTAGAGGTTATAGTAATCCTCTTTCTACTATTATTTCTTCTATAATATTTATGCTTATAATATTTGCATCTACAATAATCTTATATTTTAAAGTATTAAGAGCATCTTTTAATAGTAAAAGATATTTAAGATTATTAGATAATAAGGATATTACTTGGAAGTATAAAACTATTGAAAATAGAGTAATAGAAACATTTTATATCGTACAAGAAGCTTGGACTAGTAACGATATTAGTAAAGCAAAAGACTATATGGATAAAGATTTATATGAGAACTTTAAGTCTAAACTTGAGTGGATGGATATTAATAATAGAAGAAATATCTTAAAGAAAATAAGATTAGTTAATCTAAAACCGGTATCTGTTTATGATGATAAAGATGATAATAAAGATTTGATTTGGTTTTATATAAAAGGAAAAATGATAGATTATATCGTTGATACTAAGACAAATAATATAGTTAGTGGAAATACTAAAAATAAATCTTTTGTAGAGTTTTGGAAATTTGTTAAAAATGATGATAATAACTGGGTATTAAGTGAAATATTACAGGAAGATGAAAGTAGTAAGATAGGATTATAAAATAAAAATAGTAGTGTTCTTAACTACTATTTTTTTACTCTCCAAACATTTCAAAGATTTCACTCATAAATGATTCTCTTTTATGCTTTTTAGGTTTTTCTTCATAATGTTTTGATTCTTTGTGAGAACTTTCTTTAATTTCTTTATTTATATAAGTATCTTCTTTTTCCATAATCTTTTCAAGCTCTCCACGATCTAACCAGATACCACGGCACTCTGGACAATAATCTATTTCTACACCACGTCTTTCACTCATTAATAGAGTAACATCTTTACATACTGGACATTTCATAAACTTCTTCCTTTCTTTTTGTTTTATTATAACTTATGGCAAATATATAGTAAATAGGAAATTTCTGTTATATAATTAGTCTATAAGGATCGTGATAAAATGTTTAAAGTAGAAGAGAATAGAACAATATATTTAGATGATAAAGGTAATATTTTAGGAGAAGTAGATTATCCTTATATATCTTCTAATGTTGTAGATGTTAATCATACTTATGTTGATATAAGTTTAAGAGGAAAAGGTATCGCAAGTCTTCTTTTAACTTATGCTTTTAATTATTTTAAAGAAAATAATATTAAAGTAAAATGTAGTTGTACGTATGCTATTAAATGGATTAATAATCATAAAGAATACTCTAATCTAGTTATCGATTTAGTTAATATTTCATAATTAGCCCATAGTTTTCCCATATTTTTCCTTTATACTTAAATTATGAAAGGAGGAGATTATATCGTAAATATAAAAGTTATAGGTGCTAATTGTAGTAATGGTATGAAAATATTAAAGAACTTATCTAAAGTAGAACGTGAACTTGATATGGAATTTAATATTGAGAAAATAGACTCTACTTATAAAAAGAAATATAACATAAATGTCATTCCTGCTCTTATGATAGAAGATAAAGTTGTCTCTACTGGTAATGTTTTAACTGATATAGAGATAAAAAATTACATTAAAGAGCTTGCATAAATGAAAAGGACTCTAGTTATTAGAGTTCTTTTACTTATTAAGTATAGCATCAATAGGTTTAATCTTAGTAATTTTACTTAAAGATATAACGGTAATAATTATAGATATGATAATAGTATAGATAAACATAATAATTGGTACTAAAGGATGAGTAACTATACCATTAAAGATAAATCCTCTACTACCAAAGATAGAATTATTTAAAATACTGATAATAATAAACCAAAGAATAATAGAAACTATATAAGAGATAATACCTACAGTTAAACTTTCATATAAGAATATTCTAATAATATCTCCTTTATTAGTACCTAAAGCTCTTAGTATACCTATTTGTTTCTTAGAGTAATTTATAGATACATAGATAAAGTTAGAGAATAGTAGTATTGTAAATAGAATAAATACTAAAGTAACGATATTTATATATTTATTTAGATAACTATAAATATAAGCAAGAGAATTTATATCATCAGAGTAGGGCATAGTTATAAGTAAAGTTTCACCTCTAGCATCTTCCATATAACTAGGATATTTTCTAAATGTCTTTAAAAGGGATGCTTCATTATCATCATATACTCTAAAGGAAGTTAGTTCTTTATGAACAGCTTCACTTTTTAGTTCTTCTAAATAATCTTTACTGATATAATTATCTGTTAGACTAACACCTGCAATTTTTAAATCTTTATAATAATTTTTTCCATTATAACCAGTCTCAAAAGGAACTGTTAAATTATTAGTGGTAATATAATTAGTTACAAAAGTACTTAGAAGAGTATTATAATCACCATTATTATTTCCTAAGTAAATATCTAATTCTTCTTTAAAACCATCAACATATTCTTGTAAGTAGTTAAGAGATACTATTACTTCATCACTGTTTAAATTAGTAACTTGTGTTATAACATCACTATTATTGTTATATACTTTTATACCACTTATTCCTTCATCTTTTAATACTTTATCTTCATTTATAACAGCATGGTTTAAAATCGCTTCATCAGTAGTATTAAACTTTAAATCTAAGTTTTTACCATAAATAGTATAAGCTTTGTCAGCATAATAGTTCATATAATCTTGATAGATAGTTTCATTACTTAAATCTTTGTATTTGCTTTTATCATCATTAACTATTCCTACAATAACAACATTATTTAATCCTAAAGGAAGTTCTCTTCTGCTATTAACTAAATTATCATATGATGTAGGTTTAAAAAGATTACCATTTGCATCTTTAATTCCTTTTTCCATAATTGTATCTGCTAAATATTTATGAATTACAATTTCATTATTAGATGCTGGAATACTACCTATAATATTAGATAATAATTTATCATCTTTAACTTCTATATAGTTAACAATAGGGTGACTCTGATTATTTTCATCTTGATTAGCAAGTTCAAATGATAATAGAGTGTTATTATCGAATAATTCATAGGTTGGATTTGCTATTACATCGTTTTCTTTTTCAAAATCATTAATTATTTTATCAGTCATAGGTAGTTCTTTTATTTCTCCAAACCTTGGATTAACAATATTAACATGACTAATATCATAATATGTTTCCTTGTTTTCGATTAAAGTATCAGTTGCAAGAATATTTTTATCGAACATACTGGTATTAACAGATATTCCCATAAAGACTAAAGAGATCATTGTTAATATTACTGTAAAGAATAGTTTTACTTTATTACTTTTTAGTGATGTAAAGGCAAAGTGTAAACACTCTTTAAAGGGTAGCATTGACTTAGTTAAAGAGAAAGTATTATCATCTAATTCTTCAGTAGCTAAATTATTTCTAATAGCATTTCCATCTTGTAGTTCTAATATTTTATCGGCAAAAGCATTAGCATTTTCTAAGTCATGTGATACGACAACTACTAATTTTTCTTTACTAATCTCTTTTAATAATTTAAATATTTCTAAACTAGAATGACTATCCAAATTACCAGTAGGTTCATCTGCTAGTATCACCTTAGGATTTTTAATTAAAGCTCTTGCAATACCAACTCTTTGTTTTTGACCTCCTGATAATTCATTAATATTTCGATATTCTAATCCTTTAAGACCAAGTCTATCTAAAAGATTAAGTATTTCTTCTTTATCTACTTTCTTTCTTAATAATTTGGCCGATAACATAACATTATCAAAGACATTATATTCTTCTAATAGATTAAAGTCTTGAAAGATAAAACCTATATAAGTATTTCTATAACTATCATAATCTTTCTCTTTAAAACTATCTATATCTTTGTTATCAATATAAATTTTACCACTTGTTTTACTATCAAGTCCTCCTAAAATATTTAATAAAGTACTCTTACCGCTACCACTTTTACCAATAATAAATACTAGGCCTTTATTGCTTAAATTGATATTAATATTATTTAAGGCTTTAGTAACTTGTCCTTTCTTACTTTTGTACTCTTTGTTAACATTTTTAAAACTTATCATAACCTTCACCTAGTATAATCATAGCATAGTTTTAGATAAATTACTTTATATATTTCAATTTTAGATGTATTATATATCAATAAATGTAAAGGAGGTTAAAATGACTAAAGTAAGTATAATAGTTCCTGTTTATAATGAAGAGGAATATGTTTCTACTTGTCTAGATAGTCTTATTAATCAAACTCTTGATGATATAGAAATAATTACAATAGATGATAATTCTACTGATAATAGTTTAAATATTTTGTTAGATTATGCTAGAAAGTATCCTAATATAAAAGTTTATCATAATGAAAAGAATATCGGTCAAGGTGCATCTAGAAATAAAGGGTTAAGTTTTGCAACTGGAGAATATATAGGTTTTGTAGATAGTGATGATTATGTTAGAAATACAATGTATGAAGATATGTATAGGGCTCTCGTTAATAATAACGATTCAGAAGTTGTTACTACCGAGATATTATTTGTAAAAGATGATGGTTATGCAAATAGAGATTTGGAGTTTTTATCAAGAGGAAAAGAAAAGATAATTAATCCTATGGTTGATAAGAATGCTGTTATTTTTGAAAGTCCTGCTGTTTGTAATAAGATTTTTAGAAGAGATATTTTAAAAGACTTTTATTTTGTAGAAGATTCTTTATTTGAAGATATTCCTTTTAGTTATACTAAATATATGGAAGCATTTAAGGTCGTAACTGTCCCAAGTATTAATTATTTTTATAGAAGAAATATAACTAGAGGAGTATCTTCTATAAATTATAGAGAGAATAATCATATAACAGATATATTTAAAGTATTAGATAGATTAGATTTTGATATGAAAGAAAGTTCTAGATATGAAGTATTTAAAGATGAAATAAAACTTATACAACTTGCTTATTCTCTTATTAGAATAGAAGAAGTAAATAATTGGGATGCAGATGATATGAAGAAAAGATTAATTAAAGATAAAATGTTTTCTTTAATAGAAGAAAAATATGGTAATTTAGATGGTGTTGATATAGCATTACTAGAATCAAAATGTGGAATAAATATAGTAGATGAATATACTAATTACTTGGATAATGAAAAAGAAAGACCAAAGTCTTTATAAAATATTAGATAAAAATGCGAAAAAAATTTAATATTGTTTATATAATATAAATGAAAGGAATTATTAAATATTTTGGTACTAATTATTTAGTGCTTTTTATTATGGGAAAATATGTATGTAAACTTATTTTATAGCTTGCAGTTATTCTCTTCTTAATAAAAAGAATGATTAATTAAGAAAAATTTGAAAGGATGTGGTTATTTTGACAAAAGTTAGTATAATTGTACCAGTTTATAATAGTGGAAAATATTTAAAGACTTGTCTTGATTCTATAGTTAGAGGGACACTTAAAGATATAGAAATAATTGCTATAGATGATTGTTCTACTGATAATAGTCTACTTATTTTAGAAGAGTATGCTAAGAAGGATTCTAGGATAAAAGTTTATCATAATGAAAAGAATCTAGGACAAGGAGCATCTAGAAATAGAGGACTTGACGTTGCAAGAGGAGAATATATTGGTTTTGTTGATAGTGATGATTATGTTAGTTGTACTATGTATGAAAATATGTATAATATTGCTATAGAAACTAATGCACCTTTAGTAATAACATATATAGATTATGTATATGATGATAGTTTTTTTAATAAGACTCCAACATTACTTGAAGATGTTTTTAGTTTTAATCCTCATGATAAAGATAGGAAGCATGTTATTCCTTATGAAACACCATCTTCATGTACTAAATTATATAAAAGAGAATTAATAGGTAATCATAGATTTATGGAAAATACTTTATTTGAAGATGTAGAGTTTACTTATTTTATGATGATGAAAGCAGAGAAGATTACAATATTACCTGCCATTAATTATTATTATAGAGTAAATAATTATGATAGTTTATCTTTTAGGACTTATAAAAAAACAGATAAGATATATGATATATTTAAAGTATTAGATAAATTAGAAGAAGATGTAAAAAGTATAAAGAGGAATGTTTTCTTTAAAGAAGAGTTAAAGAGAATATCTATAAAGCATTCTTTATCAAGAATATTTGAGATAAGAAGATGGGATGAATCTATTAAAGTTAGAGAAAAAGCTATAAAAGATTTTTTAGAGATAGTTTATGAAAAGTATGGTGGTTTACAGAACGTAAATATTATAGAATTACAAAAATCTATAGGGCATGAATGTGTAGATGAATTTTTAATGTTTTTAAGTACAAAAGGTGAAGTTGAAGTTAAATATAGATATAAATAATTAAAATTTATTTATAAATAAATTTTAATTATGGTCATATGATGAGAGAATCTACTAATTGTTTGCAATATAATCTTGATATTAAAGAAAAGTAGTTATATTATTATTTAGGGTGAAGTTTATGAATAGTAAACATTTAGGAAATTTATATTTTATAAAAGATGGACAAGTCTTAAAGAAAGATGCTTTTATAAGTGATGATAATATTAAAAAACAAAGTTATAGAAGTTTAAGTAAATCTTTAAGATTATATAGTGATGAAGAATTAGATAATGGTAATAAAAAAATAACTGATATTTATAAGAGAAACTTAGATAATAATACTACTATAGTTAGAGCTTATCATAAAGCTATTAGTAGTATGGGAGAAGTAACATTATTAGATGATTATAATGTAGATATTTATATTCCTTCTAAAGTTAGTATGCTTGATCTAAAAGATTTACAAGATGTTTTAGATAACTATGATTCAACTAGTTTGACAATCACTAATTACCTAGATAATGATTATGATTTTTATGATTATACTTATAATTATTCTAAAGAAGAAAGAAATCCTTTTAAAATATGTGAGTGTTTTTATAAAGAGAAGAGTTTATTATTAGATAATGACTTAAGAGAAATGTTTTCTAAATATCGTGACTTTAATCTTGCTAGTTTAGTTTTAGAAGATTATAGTAAATATCTTTTAAATAATAGAAATGCTGGTATTGTTATAATAATGTCTGATTTAATAATTAAAAAAAGTGTTACGAAAAGTTTTCATAAAGATGAGATATTAAATGTTTTAAAAAGATTTTATCAGATAAATAGTAATTCTTATATTGATTTAGTTAGTGATTATAATTTAGTTATAGGTTTTATTACTAATGATACTATTAGTTGTTATATAAATGATTCTATTAATGATTATCAAAGAAATGAATTATTTTTATTAATTAAAGATAGCATTGATTTGAAATTATTAAAGCCTGGTTTATTAACTAATTCTAATGTTATTAAAGATAAAACAGTGGTATTTGATGGAGAATTAAGTGAGGTTGTTAGTTATTTTTCTTTAAAAGAGGTAACTAAATAGTTGTAAAACACTAAATAATAGCGTATAATACACTTAAATGCGATTGATATTCAAGGAGTACATATAAAGTATTGATAGAGAGTTAATGATTGGTGGAAATTAACAATATGATATATGGAAGGTAGTGAATAGAGCAGGGTTTCTGAAATAGTAGTAAGTTACCACGGAAAAGTCCGTTATAAGTAATAAGATAGTTTAATAACTATAAATTAAGGTGGTACAGTGTAGGTTATCTATGCCCTTAAGTTATAGTTATTTTTTATTTTAAGGAGGATGCTTATGAAAAGAGGGAAAGTCGCCATTATTCCAGATGAAGAACAAATACTAGAAAATAAGTTTGAACAGGATATTTTAGATGGTGAATCTCATGTTAAAGCTTATCAGAATTTTTCTGACAAGTATAAATTAGGATTTAAGTTTAGAGATGATGAATCACATGGAGCAGGTCTTAGTATTGCAGAGTTAGGACATTTTAATTATAAGACTGAAGATGATATAGGTGTCATAGCATTTTATCTTCCTAGTAAAGTTACAGATAGACAGTTGGAATATTTTGAAAATCATAAAGATAATTATGCTAGTTATACAACTATAGGTGCATATATTTTTAGAAAAGTAGATGATACTATTTATACTGATGAGATATATGGACTTGAGATGATAGAAAATCAAATGATTAAAAAAAATAGGAAAAGTGAGGAGAAAGGTCATGTTAGATAAAAAATATAATCATAAAGAAGTAGAAAAAGATAAGTATAATAATTGGGTTAATAAAGGATACTTTAAAGGTGATAAAGATAAGAGTAGAGAGCCTTTTTGTATAGTAATACCACCACCTAATGTTACAGGTAAACTACATTTAGGTCATGCTTGGAATACGACACTACAAGATATTATTATTAGATATAAGAGAATGAACGGCTATGATGCTTTATGGCTTCCAGGAATGGATCATGCTGGTATTGCAACTCAAGCGAAAGTTGATAAAAGACTAAGAGAAATGGAAATTAATCCAAGAGGTATAAGCCGTGATGAGTGGTTAGAACATGCTTGGAGTTGGAAAGATGAGTATGCTACTACTATTCATGAACAATGGGCTAAACTAGGACTTAGTCTTGATTATACTAAAGAAAGATTTACTTTAGATGAAGGACTTAGTAAAGCGGTTAGATATGTCTTTGTTAAACTTTATGAGAAAGGTTTAATCTATAGAGGAGAGAGAATTATTAACTGGGATCCAGTACAAATGACTGCTTTATCTAATGAAGAGGTTATTTATAAAGAAGATAAGGGAGCATTTTATCATATTAAGTATTATATAACTGGCACAGATGAATATTTAGATGTGGCAACAACTCGTCCAGAGACTCTATTTGGTGATACTGCAGTTGCCGTTAATCCAAGTGACGATAGATATAAACATTTAATTGGTAAGACTGTAATTCTACCTATTGTTAATAAAGAAATACCTATTGTAGGAGATTATCATGCTGATCCAGAGTTTGGAACGGGGTGTGTAAAGACTACACCCGATGGTACAAATCCTGTAATTATAAGGGTTATCAAGGATATAGTTATGGCAGTTAATAGTATTTTTAATATAAAAAGAAAGGAAAATGTAGTATGTTAGATAAAAAATATAATGCACAAGAAAAAGAAGCAAGGTGGTTGAACTATTGGAATGAGAATAAAATATATAAGTTTATTCCAGATGGAAGGAAAGTGTTTTCTATAGATACACCACCTCCAACAGTTAATGGTAAAATTCATATTGGACATATTTTTTCTTATTCACAAACAGAAATGATTGCAAGATACAAAAGATTAAGAGGATTTAACATTTTCTATCCTTTTGGTTTTGATGATAATGGATTACCAAGTGAACGTCTTGTAGAAAAAGAGCAAGGAAAAAAAGCTCATGAAATTGGTAGAGAAGAATTTTCAAAATTATGTTACCAAACTACAGATAAATATGAAGCAGAGTTTCAAGAATTATTTAGTAAAATGGGAGTAAGTACAGATTGGGATATTCATTATAAGACAGTTAGTCCTTCTACAATTAAAATCAGTCAAACTTCTTTCTTAGACTTAATTGATAAAGGTCATTGCTATCATAAAGAATCACCAGCATTATGGTGTAATGAATGTTTAACTTCTATTGCTCAAGCAGAACTAGAAACAAAAACAATAAAAACAACATTCAATTATATTAATTTTAAAACTGTAGAAGATGGAGAAGAGTTTACTATTGCAACAACTCGTCCAGAATTATTACCTGCTATTGTATGTGTTTTTGTAAATCCTAATGATGAAAAGCATAATCATTTAATTGGTAAAACAGCCCATATTCCTGTTATAGATGTAGAAGTACCAATTATGGCAGATGAGAAAGTTGCTATTGATAAAGGTACTGGAGTAGTAATGTGTTGTACCTTTGGAGATCAAACTGATATTGAGTGGTGGAAGAAATATAATTTACCATTAAAATATATTTTTACAAATGATGGAAGAATTATAGATAGTGTTCCAAATTATGGAGGAGTAAAAATTAAAGAAGCAAGAAAACAAATTATTGAAGATTTACAAGCAGGTGGATTTGTAGTAAAAATTGAAGAATTAGAGCATGAAGTTCAAACACATGAAAGATGTGGTAAAGAAGTAGAATACTCTGTTATGAAACAATGGTTTATTGATACTATGGATCATAAAGAAGACTTTTTGAAAATTGGAAATGAAATTAAATGGCATCCAGCTCACATGCAAAATAGATATAATGAATGGGTTGAGAATATCATGTGGGATTGGTGTATATCAAGACAAAGATACTTTGGAGTTCCATTCCCAGTTTGGTATTGTAAAGAGTGTGGAGAGCCAATATTTGCAAGAAAAGAAGATTTACCAGTTAATCCATTAGTGGATTCACCAAAGGTAGATAAATGTCCTAAATGTGGATGTACTGAGTTTGTTCCTGAAACAGATGTAATGGATACTTGGGCAACATCTTCAGTAACACCATTAATCAATATGCGTTATGGTGAAAAAGATAACTATGAAGATATTTTAAAACCTATGAGTTTAAGAACTAATGCTTCAGAAATTATTAGAACATGGGATTTTTATACAATCGTTAAAAGTTTTTATCACTTTGGACAAAGACCATGGGATAATGTAATGATTTCTGGATTTGTAATGGCTGGTAAAGGTGAAAAAATTAGTAAGAGTAAGGGTAATAGCAAAGTAGAACCTTTGAATCTTATTAACCAATATTCTGCTGATGTCATTCGTTATTGGGCTGGTTCAGGACGTCTAGGAACAGATATTGTTTATAGTGAAGAAACACTACAGAGAGGACGTAAATTAGTAAATAAGATTTGGAATGTATCCAAATTCATTGAAATGCACCTTCAAGATTATAAAGATAAAGAATTTAATAATTATGAATATATTGATAAATGGATATTAGGAAAATATCAAGAAATGGAAAAAGGATTTTTAAAATATCTTGATGAATACGAAGTAGGACTTGCATTGAATCACCTAGAGAAATTTTTCTGGAACTTCTGTGACAACTATATTGAAATTGTAAAACATAGATTATATCGTCCTGAAGAATTTGGTGATGAGGCAAGATATTCTGGACAAAAAACAGTTTATACTTTACTTTATAAATTATTACAAGATTTTAGTATTTATTTCCCATTCATTACTGAAGAAATTTATCAAGAATTATATCATAATAAGAAATCAATTCATTTAACTGAAATTAAAGAATTAAATAATAGTTTTGATAAAGAAATGAAATTAGGAGATCAAATTATTGAAATTATTAGTATTGCAAGAGGAGAAAAAACAAATAATAATGTTTCTTTAAAAACTCCGATTAAGACTTTGGATTTAGATGTTAACGAAGATTTGAAGGATGCAATAGAAAATTCAATCAAAGATTTTAAAGCCACTTTATTTATCGAAAATTTACAATTAAATGTAGTTGATAAAGATTATAAAGTAAATAAGGTAGAGTTGAATTTGGATTCTAATGATTAAAGAGCGTTAAGCTCTTTTTTATATGTCAGAAAGGGGAGGAGAATATGGTGTTTAAAGTAGAAAAAAATAAGAATTACACAGTAATGAGTAATTATCATTTAAGAGATAAATCACTTTCATTAAAAGCTAAAGGATTACTTTCGTTCATGTTATCCTTACCTGATGACTGGGATTATTCTCTTGCTGGACTTTGTTCTATTTGTAAAGAGGGTAAGGATGCAATTAGATCTACTCTTAAGGAATTAAAAGATAATAATTATTTGGTAATAGAAAAGAGCAAAAATGATAAGGGATTATTTGAATATACATATATTATTTATGAAGAACCACATATAGAAAAAGAATTAGTTTATCCAGATACGGAAAATCCATATATGGATAATCCAGATATGGATAACCCAACGCAAATAAATACTAATAAACAAAATACTAAAGAACAAAATGATAAAGATGATAAAGAAAAGTCATCTTTTTTTGATTTAAATAATTTAAATCCTTTAACAAAAGATTTAATTGAAAAAAACTATGTTTCGGACATGGATATTGATTTGTTTCAATATGATGAAATGTTTAATAAATTATTATCTGAATATTCATATCAAGAACTCATTAAAATTAGTCATTATATTACAAATAAAGTTATTAAGAATAAATTTAAAGATGAAGAAGGAAATCTAATTGAAAATAAATATAATTATTTTAAAGCCTCGATGTATAGCAATATTGAAAAATTAGAAAGTTTGGAGCAAATAGAATGGGATGATGAAACGGGATGGTATAAAGAAAATGATGAATTAGAACTTGAGTATTAAAGCAAAATAAAAACTCTAACTATTTTTAGAGCTATATTGATTTATAAAGTAATATATTTCTAATAATTGTTTTTCATTAAGGTTTGAATTTCTAATTATGTTTATTATGTCATTTTTAATCTTGGAAATTTCTGTGTAATCTTTTGGAATAGAATCATTTTCTTCATATAGGTGTACTAAATCTTCTAAATCTTGCACTTGCATTCTCATTGCATCAGCAATTTTAGCAAACATGGTAGAGGATATTCCATATTTTGTTGATGGATCTCTTTTAATAAGTTTATTTACATAAACTCTAGTTAATCCACCACGCCTAGCAAAATCACTTTGTGATAATCCATTGGATGATATATAATCAGATACAATTTTTTTTATTGCTTCATTTCTAGTCATAATCCAACCTCTTTCTTTATCATTTTACTATTTTTTTTATAAAATGTCTACCACGGGTAACAAAAATATCTTTTCAATTTTAATTATTAAGCAATTATGTTGCCTGTGGTAGACAAACATAATTTTTTTTGATATTATTAAATTAGTAGTATATGAAGTGGAGGCGATAGTTTGAAAAGGGTGGTTTTTTCACCCTAAGGAAGAGAGGTGAATAAATATAGAGATGTCTTCATGTCAGGTCAGAAGTATAATGATTAGTGTAAGTACAAGGAAAGATAAAAAGATTAAAATTTCTACACAATTAGATCGAGCTACAACTATCCAGATTCTTGAAGAGTGTATTAATCATTTAAAGGGGGAAGAAGCCACAAATACCACTCAAAAAAAGGAAGGAAAAAAGTATGACTAATGAAATTGTAGCAGTAAAAGTAGTAAAAGAAGTAGATGAAGTATTAACCGTAGTACAAAAGCACATTGAATTAAAGGAAAGTATGAATTATAAAGACTTATCAATGTTGCTCCAAAAACTCAATGTAATAATAAAAGATTATAAGACTACCACTCAAGATCTTTTATGTACGAGTTCATTAGCAGTAAAATTAGAAAATTTAATAAATGCAGTTGGTATCATTGGTACTGTTTCAATAGAGGATGAAGACATTTTAGAT
This sequence comes from Candidatus Onthousia faecipullorum, assembly GCA_018715925.1. Taxonomy (GTDB): domain Bacteria; phylum Bacillota_I; class Bacilli_A; order RF39; family UBA660; genus Onthousia; species Onthousia faecipullorum. The sequence goes on along the minus strand of DVKQ01000101.1, from coordinate 11,337 downwards.
AATACTTTAAAATTATTATCTGATTATTCTGACTCAATAATGAGAAAATAGTACCAAGCTGTATAGAAAATATCTATACAGCAATTTAATCTTCAAAATAGCGGTTGACTTTTTTCAAAAAAAAGATTAATATGTATGTGTAGGATGAAGTACCGAGGATGGTGATGAGAAATCATAACATAACTAGAGGGAGTACTTATTTTTTTAAAGCAAAATGTTTCCTGTGGTCTACAAACTAATACTTTTAAAATTACACTTAATAACTAGTGTTTTTAAAAAAAGTAAATGTTTCCTGTAGTCTACAAAAGAGAGGAGTGATAGATAGAAACAAAAAGACAGGTTGGTTTCCAAAGTGCAGTATTATGAAGTGTTGAATAGTAATGTTGAAAGGATGACATCTAAATGTCTAAATCTAATGAAGAAATAATACCACAATGGATTATCAATCATCTGGATAAATTTGGTAATTGTTCTTGTGGCAGGGATCTTGTAAAACGTGTAGGAAAAGAAAATGTAATCAAACAGTTAGAAAAGATTGGATTTAATTGTGAATTAAGAATTATTTATGAAAACCCTAAAGATAGATTCAAAAGAAAGTCCAAATATCCTCTAAACGCTTATTATATTCTTGAAGTAAAAACACCAATTAAAATATACTTTTTATGAAAAATTATAAAAAGGGCAATGTCTATTTAGTTAATCTTAATAATTCTTATCCTAACATTCAAAACGGAAGACGTCCATGTATAATCGTCCAGAATGATTACGCTAATACTTTTTCTAAAACACTAATTGTTGTGCCAATTACTACAAAAATTAAAAGAACTGATTTACCAATTCATGTAAGGATTGATTCAAAGCAGATGGCTTTATGTGAACATATCTTTACTATCTCAAAAGAGCAGATAATCTGTTACCAATATACTTTAAAACGTAGTACTATGAAAGATATTGATGAAGCAATATCTATATCTCTATCATTGAAGGAGGAGAAATGAAAAAACTAAAACAGTTTTATACTGATTTATATGATAGAAGTGCTATGGAGTATTGGAAGGGCGAAGGAAATAATAAAAGGATGCAAAAATATCATAAAGTTTCTAATATTTTAAAAGTAGTAAAGCAAATAATATTTTTATTAACAACTTTTATATTTGTAAATCTGGTTACACAAAGTTTAATATATCTTACAAGTGTTAATATCATAAATATTAATAAGTTTATTGCTTTTATTTTAGATGTTTACAATATATGTATTATTACACTTGTATTTGCAATAACATTAATTGCAATCAAAAAGAAAAATATAAAAAGTACAAAAGAAATTATTATGATGTTTATATGTGGAATTTTATTGATACCAGAAATAGTTTTATTAATTATACATTTTGCAGTATTTAGTAGTTTAATGAGTAGTTTTTATTATTTGGTAGTAACCGTAGCAATGATATTAATTGTTAATTCTATTACAGTAAGAATTGATAAATTATATGAACTTGCTACAGGAGAAAATGAATTAAAGACGAAAGGAAAGGGAAAAAGAAGATGAAAGGGAAAGTAAAATGGTTTGATGCTCAGTTGGGGTATGGATTTATTCAAAGTGAGGAAGTGGAAAATGATATATATGTTCATTTTTCAGAAATTATGATGAGTGGTTTTAAAACATTAGATGAAGGAGATTTAGTTAAGTTTGACTATGATCCAGAATTAAAGAAAGCAGTCAATGTTTATAAAATAGAACAAGAAGAAGTAGAAACTGTGGCATAATATGATTGAGGCTTCTGAAGTTTATATACCAGAAATAGATGAACAAAAAACAATCTTAAATGGTAAGAAACTTTGTACGAAATATCAGCCATTAGTTGAAAGACGAATTAAAAAAAATCTAACTATTCCAATGAACTCTACTAGTTTAATAAAATTCTCAAATCAGGTTAGAAAAAAAAGCTCATTTGAAAATAAAATAGTAGAGAAGTTGGATAATGAAAAAGATAAAGTTGGACAATATATCAAAAATATATGTGAAATTCAAAGTAAAGATGCTATGTTGGGAGAATTATTAATGTGGAAAGGATTTTATGGACTGACAGATTCACAAATTTCTGCTAAAATGAAGATAGCAGAGAGAACGGTTAGAAAGTATAAACCTAGAGCATTTTATTTATTAGCAATTTATAACAATAGAGTGTCTTATATTTATCAAATGACTTATGAATTTCATATTAATTAGAAGTATATAATGTGGCTTTGCCACATTTACATAGACGTGTGAGGTGTATCAAATGAAACGAAAAAAATTGATTATCATTTTAATTTCCATTATTATAATAATATCTGTAACTGTTATTTCTTTTCTTTTATTAAATAAAAATCAGCTTGTATTGAAAAAAGATACTTTTGTATTTGAATTTGGAGATGAAGTGCCTTTTACATCATCTTATTATTTAAAGAATCCTGAGGAAATAAAAGATATAGATGAATATAAACTTAATATCGATGATAAAGATAAATTCAGTATAGTAGATAATAAACTATTATCAAAAGGTGCTGAATTATTAGAAGTAGGTACTTATAAATTATCTATGAAATATAAAGATAAAGAAATTCAATTTCAAATAAAAGTAGAAGACACTAAAAAACCAGAATTTAAAACAGTACCAGAAAAAATAACTTTAGAACAAAACTCCAAAGATGTAGATTTAACAAAGTTCTTTGAAGCAGAGGATTTATCGAAAGTTGAAATCACTATTGATGGTGATTATGATTTATCTAAAATTGGTACTTATGAATTAGAAGTAATTGCAACAGATCAATATGAAAATAAAACATCTAAAAATTTTACATTAGAAATTATTGATTTAGAATCAGCTAAAGAAGAAGGTAAAGTTAGTAAAACTATTGATGGTACTATATATAAAAGTGATGCAATGATTGAATATGAGAATGCTAAAAACAATCCTGCTCCTTCTTCAAGCAATAATAATACTAGTTCGAGCAAAAACAACAATAATATAACAAGTAATAATTCAAGCAATCAATCAAGTAACAATACTTCTCAGCAATCATCAGAAGGTTACAGAAGAGATATTGCTAGCACATACGCATCTCAGATTAATGCTTATAGAAGACAAAATGGTAAATCTGAATTACCAATCACTACAGAAGCACAAAATGAAGCTGACATGAGAGCTAAACAAATTGTAAGCAATTATTCTCATAATGCTTCCTACGGTTTTGGAGAAAATATTGGTTATGGTACAGCAGGTGGTAACTTCTTTGAGGCTTGGAAAAATAGCCCAACACATAGAGAAACTATGTTAAGGAATGAAAATACAGCTATGGCAGTAAGTGTGTATGAGAAAAATGGAATGTGGTATGCAGTAGCATCGTTTAGAATGAACTATTAAAAAAGAAATGATTATTCATCATTTCTTTTGTCTTTATTCATAAGTTCTTCATATCCATCGAAGAATTTTCTAATATCAAAGTTATATTTCTGTGCTAAGTAAAATAAGGTATCTAATGAAACTCCTGTATCCACATTTGGACTTTCGATGTGTGAAATAAAACTTCTACTTAAATCGTTTTCTTCTGCCATTTTTTCTTGTGATTTACCGATTATTTCAGTTCTTATAGCTTTCATATTTCTTCCTATAAGATTAAATAAATCATAAATGTTGTTCATCGTTAGTACCTCCTATAAATAATTTTATAGGAAATATCATTAACATACTGCTCCTTCACAAGGAGCAACTTTATGTTTTATAAGTCAAAATTTGTGTTATAATTGTATTTGAGTAATCATAAAGCAGTATATATATGAATTACTAACGAAAGGAGAGTGTTAGTTGTAAGAAAATAAATACAAGGTAAATCCCGAGGCGATAGATATATGAATACTAGTAAAAAATTTTATAAAAAAAGTAATTGAAATGTTTTGGTCGACACTAATTACTATTTCTTTTATCAATTCTTTTAGAACTTATAATTTTCTTTTCATCGTATGATAATAAATCAGCAGATGTAATATTACAATCTAACAATTTAGAAATGTTGGTAGATAATTTATCTAACATATTCACAGATGGATTTCTTTTACCTTTTTCTAATTGGTATTCGTATAAGAAGGTGGTATCAATAGCTTCAGCAAATTTTTCTTGAGATAAATTAGATTGATACCTATAATATTTTAAATTTATTGCAAGTATATCTTTACTTTTCCTTGTAATAATCAATCGCCTCCAATCTCGAAAACCTTTTTTTATTATATAGTTTGTGCAGCACAAAGTCTTCTATACACGTGTATAGATTATGGAAAGGAAGCTATAATGGATGCTATAGAAATTTTGTTAATAATAGCAGTAATTTTAGTAGTAATTTTATGTATTGTTCTTTTTATTTTGATTGACAAACTTAGAGGGTATAAACTACATTCAATATTATTAGAACGTAATTTAAAAACAGAACAAGAAGAGAAAGAATACTATTTTCGAGAAAGCAAAAGAAATGAAAGAGAATTGAAAATAGTAAAAGAACAAGAATTAAAGAAAATTAATAGTAATAAGAAAATTAAAATATCTGATAACACCTCATTAGTCATGAAAGATACTTTTAAAGAAAAAAAGGCTCTAGTTGGTGATTATCATGAGTGGATGCTTCAAAACACTAGGAAAGTATTAATGTCATTAGGCTTTGAAGTTGATACTGTAGAATCTGGTGATGACATCTATGATAAAATTGTTCATGGTTATACTTGTGACGTTATCATAACTAATAATCTATATAAGTATGGTAAACGTAATGGAATAGATATTTTACATGATTTAAAAGATATAGAAGGATTTAATATTCCTATTGTTGTATTAACTCTTTCTACAGGAGCTAGAGATGAGTTCATTTATGAATATGGTTTTGATGAATACATGGAAAAAGTATTGACTCAAAAACAAGCTGAAGAAGTTATGACAAGATTACTTTTATAAAATAAACAAAAAGAAAAATTATAAAACAATCTAATTTTTCTTTTTTTGTTGGAGTTGACAACAAAAGCAAGATGTACTATAATGTACTTATTCAATAAGTACATTTAGGAGGGGTGAAAATGGAAATTATCATTAGTAATAATACAAACAAGCCAATCTACGAGCAAATAACAAGTCAATTTAAACAAATGATAATGTCTGGCGAATTAAAAGCTGGAGAATCAATACCCTCAATGCGTTCTTTAGCTAAATCTTTGCACGTTAGTGTTATATCAGTACAAAGGGCTTATGAAGATTTACAAAAAGATGGTTTTATTGAAACAACAGTTGGTAGAGGGAGTTTTGTTAGTTCTTTTAACAAGAATTTTGTTCAAGAGGAAAAGCAAAGAGAAATTGAAGAACATTTACAAAAAGCAGTTGATTTAGGAAAAGAAAGTGGAATCAATTTATCTAAACTTATTGATTTGTTAAAAATATTTTACGAGGAGGAATAATGATGTCAGATTATGCATTAAAAGTAGAAAATTTAACTAAAAAATATGATGGCTTTTTATTAGACAAAGTTTCGTTTTATGTTCCAAAAGGAAATATAGTTGGATTAATTGGTGAGAATGGTGCAGGGAAAAGTACAACTATAAATACTATGCTTGAAATAGTACAAAAGGATTCTGGAGATATTTATATTTTAGATAGCAAAAAAAATAAAATTGATAATGATATTAGAGAAAGAATTGGAGTTGTTTTTGATGGAAATAATTTTCCTGAAGATTTAACACCAAATAAATTAAATAACGTATTAAAATCTATATATAAAAATTGGGAAGAGAAGAAGTTTTTTGAACTATTAGAAAAATTTTCTTTATCAAAAGATAAAAAGATAAAAAAATTCTCAAGAGGAATGAAGATGAAGTTATCTATAAGTGTAGCGTTATCTCACAAAGCCGAATTACTTATTTTAGATGAAGCAACTAGTGGACTTGATCCAGTAGTAAGAGATGATATTTTAGATATACTTTTGGACTTTGTTCAGGATGAAACCCATTCTATATTAATTTCATCACATATTACAAGCGATTTAGAAAAAGTGGCAGATTATATAGTATTTATTCATGAAGGTAAAATGATTTTTGAGGAAACAAAAGATAATCTTATATATGATTATGGTATCATGAAGTGCAAACAGAAAGACTTTGATAGTATTGATAAAGAAGATATAATCAGATTTAGAAAAATGGATTATGGATATGAAATATTAGTAAAAAATAAAAAAGAATTAGAACGTAAATATCCTAATTTTATAATGGACAATATTAAAATTGAAGATATTATGTTAATGTATGTAAAGGGGGAAAAGTAGAATGAAAGGTTTACTTTTAAAAGATTTTTATACGACTAAAGCTAATATATTAGTTGCATTACTATCATGTCTAGTAATGGCTATTGGATTATCCTTTGTGATTTCTCCTTCGGTAGTTATTATATTAGTAGCGATTCCTCTAAGTATGACAGTATCAGGAACTATTATATCTGATAAAAAGAATAAATGGACTCAATATTCTGTAACATTACCAGTTTCAAAAAAACAAATCATATCGAGTAAGTATATTGCATATTTATTTTGGGTAATCGTAGGCTTAATTGTTGGTACTTTAATATGTTTAATAGTTTTAAAAATTACAAATACAACAGATAATTATATGAACATATTTATTGGATTTAGTATTATTATTTCTCTTTTAAGTGGAAGTATCATAATGCCATGTAACTTTATTTTACCTGAAGAACAATCAATAATTGGAACAATACTAGCATATTCTTTAACATCAGGAATACTTGCATTATCAATATTTGGATTGAATCAAATATTTAATGTTAGAGAAAATATGAATATGACTTTAGTTATTTGTTGCATTATAAGTGCTGTTATATATATTATCTCTTGGATAGTATCATCACAGAAAATAAAAAATTTTAATTAAAGATAAATCGAAGGTATATAAGATTTATCTTTTTTCATGTATAATTATATATGTTAAAACTCTTTGACAAACTTCCAAAGAACTTATGTAGAAATGTTAAGTATATTTATTTTATAATTATTATCGAAAGGAGAAATATATGAAACTCGGAGAAAATATTTTAAAGTTAAGAAAACAAAATGGATTATCACAAGAACAATTAGGAGAACAGGTTGGTGTAACAAGACAAACAATTTCTAATTGGGAATTAAATGAAACAACTCCTAATCCAGAACAATTAAAATTATTATCAAAAGCATTAAATGTAAGTATTGATGAATTATTAGATAATGATGTCAAAAATGTAGTAATAGAAAAAGTATCTAATACAGAAAGATTAGCAGGAATAATTATAAAGATTTTAAAAGTATTTGCTGTCTTGGGAATTATATATGTTATTTTAATTGTTTTAGGAATAATTTTATTTAAGGTTTTTCCAAACGAAAAAGTAACAACTGTAAACGAAATAAAGTCTGCTACATTAAATTGTTCTATTGAAGATAATAATTATACTATTACAATAGGAGATGATAATTATTTTGATTGTCCTGAATGTAGTAAAGAAATGAATGTATATTTAAAAGATATAACCGATTGGGCAAATATTGACCACAGTATAGAAAATATTGAAAAATATTTTAAAGATAATGGTGGAACTTGCGAAGATTAATTTTTGATTAATCTTTTTTTATGTCACTTACTTGTCATTCTGATTATATATAATGAATTTGTTACCAAAATGAAGGAGGTATTTATGAAAAAAGTTAGTAACACAGAGCAATTAGCTGGAACAATCAATAAAGGTATAAGAATATTCGGAAAAGTATTTACAATATATGCTATATTAGTTGTAGTAGCTCTTGTTGGCTTAGTTGTATATGCTTTAGTCAGATAACATTTTATTTGAGATTAACTTTAGAAGTTGATCTTTTTTTATTTTTTTTCAAAATGTCACTTACTTGTCATTTTGGTTATCATATAATTAAAACGACAAAGGAGGAAATTAGATGGAAATATTAAGAGTTGAAAATCTTTCTAAGGTATATGGAAAGGGAGAAAATAAAGTAGTTGCATTAGATAATGTGTCTTTTTCAGTAGAGAAAGGTGAATTTGTTGCAATCGTAGGAGCAAGTGGTTCTGGAAAATCAACACTTCTTCATTTGGTTGGTGGAGTGGATAGACCTACAAAAGGAAAAGTCTTTATTGATGGCAAAAACATTTATGAGATGAATGATGATAAACTTGCAATCTTTCGTAGAAGACAAGTAGGACTTATCTATCAATTCTATAATTTGATTCCAATATTAAATGTAGAAGAGAATATTACTTTACCATTAGAATTAGATAATAGGGAAGTTGATAAGAAAACATTAAAAGAATTATTAGAATTACTTGGACTAGAACATAGAAGTAAACATTTACCTAATGAATTATCAGGAGGACAACAGCAAAGAGTTTCTATTGGAAGAGCTTTGATTACGAATCCAGCTATTATTCTAGCAGATGAACCTACAGGAAATTTGGATTCAAAATCAAGTGATGAGATTGTGGCATTATTAAAGAAATCTAACAAAGAATATAACCAAACAATTATCATGATTACTCATAATATGGAAATTGCAAAAGAAGCTGATAGAATCATAAAAATTGAAGATGGAAGAATTGTTGAGGAGGATTAGATATGAAAGTTTTAAATAAACTATCGTTAAAGAATCTTCTTCTAAATAAGAAAAGAAGTATAGGTACTTTAATTGGTATCATACTATCTGTGGCATTAATATGTGCAGTTGCTGGAATGTTTATCAGTCTTCAAGATGCTTTAGTTCAGACAACGGTTCAAAGCCAAGGTAATTATCATATTGAGTTATTTAATCAAACTGATGAAGATATAAAAGTTTTAGAAAATAATCGTGATATAGAAGAAATAGAGGTTTTAAATAATGTTGGTTATTCAAAATTTGATATGCCAACAGAAGAAAGACCATATATTCATTTATACTCTTATGATGATGAAAAAAGTTTTGCTAATCTAACAATAGATTTACTTGATGGAGAATATCCAAAGAATAGTAATGAAATTTTAATAAGTGAAGAACTTTATTTATTGGATAGAGATAAATATGATATAGGAGAAGAGATTACTTTAAATGTTGGAAATAGAACAACAGTAGATGGAACATCACTTTCATTGGAAGATGTATATAACGAAGATGAAGTAATAAGTAATTCAACAGAGAGAACATTTACTATTGTAGGTATTATGGATAGAGATTATAGATTAGATCCACATGGAGATCCTGGGATTGGATGTCTTACGGTTGGTTTAGAAAATAATTCTAATAAACAGCAAAGTGTTTATATACGCCTAAAAAATCCAGCTAGTTATGAAAAATCTTTTTCAGAAATTTTAGGAACTACTTTTACAAATGATTCACCTAATGTAACTGAAGAATATAGTATTAATGCTTCATTACTTAGATGGCAAGCGTTAAAATTTGATTCTGGAACTACAACTATGCTTTATTCAATTATGGCTGTTGTACTTGCAATAATCGTTGGAACAAGCGTATTTTGTATTAAAAATTTATTTGATATTTCTGTAATGGAAAAGAGAAAGAATTATGGAATGCTTGCAAGTGCTGGAGCAACAAAAAAACAAATAAAAAGAAATGTTATTACTGAAGGATTAATGATTGGTATTATTGGTATTCCAATCGGAATTATAGTAGGTTATATAGCAGTTTTCATTTTAACTATTATTGTAAACGGTGTAATTGGAGATTTTATAACTCAAAATGTTGAAATGAGATGCGTTATTTCATGGTTACCAATTTTAGTATCTGTATTACTTGGTATAGTAACAATCTATTTTTCAAGTATTAGAGCAGCCAAAAAAGCTAGCAAAGTAAGTCCAATTGATTTAATTAGAAGTAATGATGATGTAAAAGTTAATAAAAAGAAATTAAAATCACCATCTATGATTAAAAAGTTATTTGGTATCGGTGGAGTAATTGCTTATAAGAATTTAAAAAGAAGCAAAAAGAAATATCGTACAACAGTAATATCTTTAGCAGTTAGTGTATTTGTGTTTATTAGTATGAATACATTTATGTATTATACTTTCAAAGCAACAAGCACTTATTATAATAATTTAGATTACAATGTAATGGTTACAGCAAGTTTTGAAGATACTCCAAAAATGGAAGATGCTCTAAAAGTCAATGGTGCTGATAATTATACAATGCTATATCAAAGTTCTCTTACTACTGATGGTTATTTGGAAATAGATGATTTGTCTAAATTAACTGACTTTGGAAAAGATATTATGGAAGAAGGATTAACAGAACAAGGATGCTATGATGAGCGAAACGATACATTTAATCTTGATTGCGAAAAGAAATTAAGAATGAATGTTATTGGTATAAATGAAGAGTCATTTAAAAACTATGTAGAAGAACTAGGATTAAACTATAATGATGTAAAAGATAAAGGTGTTTTAGTAAATAATTATGAATATATTAATGCTGAAGGCATCCGTATAGAAAGAGGCATTTATAATTATAAAAAGAATGATACTATAAAAGGTACTTATAATGGTAGTCCACTCGAAATTGATGTTGCAGAAGTAACCAATGAAAGACCAAGTGGACTTGAAAGATTTTGGGATTATGGTGGATATTTAATCGTATCAGAAGAAGAATATCGTGATTTGAGTTTTACACCTTATATTTTAACAATTAATGCCGATGATCCTGCACAGGTAACTTTAGATATTAATAATAAAGTACCAGAATTAAATGCAGTAAATATGGATGAAAATGTTCAAGCTGAAAGATCTATTTATTTGCTTATGTCAATATTCCTATATGGATTTATTGCAGTTATCACACTAATTGGTGTAACAAATATCTTCAATACTATTACATCTAATTTAGAATTAAGACAAAAAGAATTTGCTATGCTTAAAAGTGTTGGTATGACAAGAAAAGAATTTAACAGGATGATTAATTTAGAAACAATATTCTATTCAATAAAGGCACTTATTTATGGTGTAGCATTAGGTTCAATAGGTTCATATTTAGTATATCTTGCAACAGCAAGTAAATTGGATTATGGTTATCATTTCCCACTTTCAGCAACTATTATTTCTATTGTAGCAGTATTTGTTTTAGTATATATTATCATGCGTTATTCAATGAGTAAAATTAATAAACAAAACATCATTGAAACAATCAGAAAGGATAACATTTAAAGGGGAAATTATTCCCTTTTTTTGTTATAATATTAATAGCTGGAAAGGAGCATATCATGAATGTATTATTAATCGAAGATAATGA